>JAKACR010000096.1 GCA_021821225.1 Bacillota bacterium
TTTGAACCGCGCGAACTGGAGCGGTCGGTGGACAATCTGTGCCGTTATTTTGCGGGCCTCGCGAATGAGGTGCGCCAGATTGTGGCTCGGCTTGGCGCGACATCCTTGCAGGAACTTGTCGGGCGGTCTGATCTGCTCATTCAGACTGCGGCACAGAATCGGGCTGGCCTTCAGGATCTGCTCGAACGCCACGCCGACGTCCCGTACCGTTATGTGTACCGCAGCGTGCGTCCGAGCACAGTCGACGTCCATTCACTCACCGCCCAACTGGGTGAACAAGCGGTGAGCGCGATGGCGGCGGGCAGCGAAACGCTTTCTTTCGGCGCGGACAGCGTTCATTCCGGCGAGCGGGTCATCGGCGGCATGCTCTCCGGGTCTGTCGTGCGCCAGGAAATTCGCGAGCGGCGCAAAGGACTGTCGCGGGCGTCCGTCAAGCTGGTCAGCGGATCGGTGGTCGGCAACGGCTTTGCCGCCTACAACGTGGCGGGCATGCACCTGCGCGTCGAAGGCGGCGCGCAGGACGGCGTCGGCAAAGGGGCTCTCGGCGGAAAGATCATCATTCTAAAAGGGCTCAACCGCCACGGCGCGCGCATCAATGGCTGTGTCGGCAAGGGTTTGGCGTACGGGGCGCAGAGAGGGCTGTTCATCGTCCAGGGCAATGCCGATTCGCGCGCAGGCATCCGCCTGTCCGGCGCCGACATCATCATCGGCGGGGAGGTCGGTTCGCCGCTGGACGATGCGCGTGCCGGAATCGCCAACCGCGCGAATATTAAAGGATTTGCGTTTGAGTACATGACAAGCGGACGCGCGCTTGTCCTGGGTGATCCGGGACCGTGGATCTGTTCCGGGATGACGGGCGGCGTGGTGTATGTTCGCGTTCAGCCGGATATGGGCCTGACGGTCGAGGCCATCCGCAGGCGGATCGCCAAGGGCGCCAAAGTGTCCGTCGTGCATCTTCACGCCGGGGGAATTTTTGATGTCCAGGAGTTGCTCAGCACCTATCAGAAAGAATTGGTGCGTTCCGGCCAACAGGAGGAAGCGCAGCGTCTTGCGCCGCTATACGAAGCGCCGGACGATCATTTTGTGATGATTCGCCCCGGTGGAACGCAGACGGACCAGGACGTGGCGACGGAGTGATGCGCGCGCCGAAAGGATTGCCTTGCTTTCGGAAAATAACGACTATTATCGGGTGAGCGTTCATATCCTTTTGTTAAAAAACTGTTCAAAAAGAGGGTAGGGTGAAAGGCTGCCGACAGGAGGTAAAGGGATGCCTGAGGCGAGATGTCTTCGTTCACTGGGAGCCAGTCTCTGTTTGGCTTTTCTGACAGTCGCCCCCGGAGGATCGCCGGGCGCGGCGGCCAGCGGCAGACTCGGCGCGGTGGATGGCGCGATGATCCTGCGATATCGATGGCTGCGCGGCGACCGTGAGCAAAACGCCGACACCGCTGTCCGTTCGCGCAAGACGGGGAGCATCCTGCGCATGCCGCATCCCCGCTTTGCCTTGGCCACCATGTCACTCAGTGGCGAGTGGGGAGTGGAATTACTGTCCGGGTTCAGGCAAGAATTTTCACGTACTGCGACGGGTCTTGCGACGCGGACGATACGGCCGTTTTGCGCGGAGAAGAGTCCGCCCGGAAGGCTGGAAGCGCGACCGCAGGCAACCGTGCGCTGGACGGCCCACACGCTGTTTCGCCGCGTCAGGCGCGAGCGGTCCTTTCAACGGACCGCGACTGTGCAAAAGACGAAGAGTGATCGTGATGAACTGCGTGCGCCGCAGAGGCAGACCGCTATCGGCGGGCGGATTGCGGCGCACGCGCTGGCTGCTGTGGGTCAGGCGTACGTCTGGGGCGGGGAGAGTCCGCAGACTGGCTTCGATTGTTCCGGACTGGTGCAATACGTGCTGTCGGCCGTCGGCATTACGGTGCCCCGCACATCGTTTGCGCAATACCAGGTGGGGTCGGCGGTGTCCTTAAACGCGCTGCAACCTGGCGATTTGCTGTTTTTTGCCACCTACGGGACAGGTCCCAGCCATGTGGGCATTTATATTGGCGCCGGACGCTTCGTCAATGCGCTGAACTCCTCGACGGGCGTCATCATTTCCAGTCTCCGCGATCCTTATTTCTCCAGCCGTCTGCTCGGCGCGCGCAGCCCGTGGTCCGCGTCCTCGTCCTCCACAGGCGCGTAACGGGAGAGATAGTGGTGGCGCACGGGGTTCTCTCTGTACATGGCTGAGAGCAACTGGACGGGCGCAACGGTTGCAAGTGCTCTTTGTTCGCGGTACTGTGCGAGATTTTCCAGTCTCACTTGTGCGCCGCGATGGCGTACACCATCCGCGACAAGCTCCTGCAGGGGATGGCGCAGGATGGCCTGACGCAAAAAATTGTGGCGCGAGTTGTCAGAATAGACGGTGTACTTGCCTTCGGAAGAAATGGTGCAGACGCCTTCCGCTAAAAAGAAGTCATCCCCCGGCAGTTCCACAAGGATCAAATAGGCCTGGTACGCATCTTTGACAGAGCGGTTCACTGTGCCGTTCCAGCTCCTTGTCCAGGTGTTTTCCGCAAGTCTGCGCGAGACGGTGTCCCGTTCTCGCGCAGGTCCGTCCATCTACTATAACGGCGAATGGCGGATCGGGCAATTCATGACGCCACCTTATGACCCCACCTTTGCGCGCGGTTATCCATGCAATCACCTTTTTTGTGTGTTATCCCGGTGCCGTTCGGCTCTTTCTCACCCGTGCGCACGCGCGGCGTTTTTTGCGCGTATGGTGCCAGAGGAGCAGTGATAAAGTCTGCCTTGCACAGGGGACTTTATCACATGTCCTCAAGGGGAGGTGCTGACTGGTGGACTACCATGACGCTCTTGCGAAGCTTGGGATCGGCAGCGCTCATCCCGGCGGGTTTCGCATGACATTGGAGTGGCTTGACCGTGTCGATCTCTCGCATTGCCGGGATGTTCTCGAAGTGGGGTGCGGGACGGGTCGCACCGCGTGTCAGATCGCGCAACGTTACAACAGCCGTGTTACGGGTGTGGACATCCGCGGGTCGATGATCGCAAAGGCGCGAAGGCGTGCCGACGCAGTCGGCGCGAGCGTGCAATTTCTCCAAGTGAAAACAGGACGCCTGCCTTTTTTGGACGGGTCGTTTGACGCGGTGGTGGCGGAATCGGTCACAGTTTTTAATCCGGTTCGGCGCATGGTCGGCGAATACGCGCGCGTGCTGCGCGGAGGAGGGGTGCTTGTCGACACGGAGATGTGCGCGGCGGGACCGTTGCCGCCGGATGTGAGAAACGACTTCCGGAGGGTGTACGGCGCCGTGGAAGTTCCCACATTGCGCGGATGGAAGGATCTGCTGTCGGAAGCGGGACTGTCTGGAGTCCATGTGCTACTGTCTGGTCCGTTGCAATCGCTCATGCTGCAGGACGATGTAAAGGACGATCAGGCGGAGCCTGAACAAAGCAGCGTCGGCAAGGAGATCGCCGCATTGCTCCAGGCCAACGGCGAACTCATGGCGCGACACGGCCCCTGGTTGCATTATGCGGTCCTGGTCGCGTACGCGACGTGATTTGGTCTATAATCAAGCGATTGGACCGCGCCGTCGGTCGGCGATCTGAAAAAAGGAGTGTGTCTTGGTGCTGCCAAACGAAGAAAAGATCCAACAGGCGGTGCGCATGATCCTGGAGGCCATCGGAGAGGATCCTGACCGGGAAGGGCTGGCGGAGACTCCGGCCCGCGTCGCGCGGATGTACAGGGAGGTCTTTTCGGGATTGCACCAGGATCCGGCCGACCAACTGACAACCATTTTTAATGAGGACCACAACGAACTCGTGCTGGTGCGCGGGATCACGTTCTACAGCATGTGTGAGCACCATCTGATCCCTTTTTTTGGACATGCCCACGTTGCCTACATTCCGCAGGGATCGCGGATTACAGGGTTATCGAAGTTGGCTAGACTGGTGGAGAGTGCGGCGCGGCGTCCGCAACTGCAGGAGCGGTTGACGGCTGCGGTGGCTGACGCGCTCGTGGATCGCCTGGAGCCTGTCGGCGTGGCGGTGATGGTGGAAGCGGAACACATGTGCATGGCCATGCGGGGTGTGAACAAGCCGGGAACGCGAACGGTCACGACCGCCGTGCGGGGGCGCTGCGCCGAGGACGCCCGTCTGCGCGCCGAGGTGTTCGCCCTGATGCGCGAAGGGAATTGAAATTTTTGGACATTCATTCATTCGGAAGGATGAATTTGGGTTTGAATCCGAGATAGTCGCCTGCGACAAGGTGGTATTCGACGGACCGCACGGCGCCTTCCACGCGGTTGCGGTGGGCGCCGCCGTGCAGGTGCCCGTAGACGCACTGTCGCACCCCGTGCTGTTCCAGGAGTGCCGAGAAGGGGGTCTGCGACCCGTCTTGCGGCAGCGGGGGGTAGTGCATCATCGCGATGAGCGGTTTCCCTGTCCGTGAACCGGCCTCAAGCGACAGGCGGAGCCGCTCCACTTCCCGCTTGAAAAGCCGGCGGTCGTCGTCGGTCAGCCGATCCTCCGGAGGGAGCTCCCATCCGCGCGAACCCACGATCGTGCAATCAGGGAGTTCGACGGCGTTGGTCTGCAGGACAAAATCGTCCGGAAATAGCTTCTGGACGCGCGTGCGTGTGCTCCACCAGTAGTCGTGGTTGCCTTTTAGCAGGACCTTCCGGCCCGGCAATCCGGCGAGAAACGCGATATCGGGGAAAATTTCCTTTTCACGCATGGCCCAGGAAATGTCTCCCGCAACAAGTACAGTGTCTTTTGGCTCGACCGTTTGTTTCCAAGCGACGGACAGTCGCTCAGTATGCCGTTCCCAGGCATGGCCAAACACATCCATCGGTTTGACGGAGCCGAACGACAGATGCAAATCTGCGATGGCAAATATGCGAATGGAGCTTGCCCCCCTTCCCGAACGATTGTACCATGTAATGAGGCGGAAGTCGTTGGTTGAACGCGTATCTACAGGATATGCGAAATTCGGTCCAACAGGCGGAATCCCTTTCGGAGGTGCCGGAGTGGCAGAGCAACAAATTCCCACCACCGATGCCGAGTTGCTCACGCTGGTCAGAGAAGTGTCACTGCGTGATTTTGGCCTGGCATTTCGCCATTCGTGCCGCTTCAATCATCGCTTGCGGACGGTGGGAGGCCGTTATCTGTTGCGTTCTCACAATCTTGAATTCAATCCGCGGTATGCCGAGACATTCGGTTTTTCTGATTTTGTGGGCACGATACGGCATGAACTCTGCCATTATCACCTTCATATAAAAAATTGCGGATATCGGCACGGAGACAAGGAGTTCCGCGATCTGCTCGCGCGCGTCGGCGGCGCCCGCTATGCCAAACCGCTGCACCCCGCCGACAACGAACGCACGATTGAATATGGCTGCTCTGCCTGTGGTATGATCTATCGCCGAAAGCGCAGGATCGATGTCTCTCGCTATGTGTGCGGGCGGTGCCGAGGCATGCTGCGGCTGCTTGAAAAACAAAAGGTGTGCGATCAAACGCATTCCTTCGAGCGCTCACACGGTTGCGCGCTGGATCCGGCGAGTCCGTGTGAGTCGTGAAAATTTGCAGTGAAAGGAGGCGGATTGTGCGGAATGAACCGCTCTCATTTTGTGGCCGGGATACGCACCGCGCTCGACCTGATACGTGAGATGGAACAGGAGACGGCGGCGGCGCAGCAGGAGGACGCGCTGTCGGCGCGAGTCATGCAATTGTTTCGCGAAGAAGATATCGACGGCATCTCTCTGCTGATGGCGGAGCAAAAGATAGCCCGGGAGTTTCGCGAGGACCTGGCCGTCTTTGTGAAGCGATGGAACAATCGCCTGCGAGATGCGGAAAGAGAGGAGGCGCCGTGATGGGGTCAGGAGTTGGTCTTCCGCTTTCGAGCGATGAGAGAAAACGGCGCCTGCTCGCCGTGCTCGGACTTTGGCGCCAGCAGCTCGGCGCGCTGGAGGCGTCCGCTGTCGTGCACTTTCAGAAACAGGACCTCAACCAGATATCGTCCCTGTTGACGGAAAAACGGCGCATCGAAGGTCGGATTGCGCGTCTGAACGACTTTATCAAGAGGTATCTGACCTGATGCGGGACCGGTTCGCTCGTCGCCTGGCCCGCCTGTCATTGCGCCTGACCGATGAACAGATGGATGCGGCGCTGCACGGTCCGGGGCCACTTCTCGTGCACGCCGGGCCCGGAAGCGGCAAGACGGCCGTGATCACCTGCCGGTCCGCGTTTCTTCATTGGGAACTCGGTGTGCGTCCCGACCAAATCGCCATTTTCACGTTCACGCGCAAAAGCGCCGCCGAACTGCGCGAACGGCTGAAAAGACTCGATCCGGCTCTGGTGGGCGTTCACGCGGGCACGTTTCATTCACTGTTTTTACGCTGGCTCCTGCGCGCCGGAAAGGAAAATCCCCGCCTGACGAGCACCGGTGAACGGCGCCATCTCCTGGAGCAGGCGTTGCGCCATTCCGGTCGGTCCGCGCGCAAGGAGAATGTGGAGGAGTTTGAACAGCACCTCGCGCTGGCGGCGGCGGCGAAAACAGCACTGCCGCAACCTTGGCTTGCGGCGGCCGACTGGTACCGCCGTCTCAAGCGGGAACGGGGATTGTGGGACTTTGACGATATTCTGCCCGCCTTCCAAGCGCATTTTGCCATGGACGAGGGGTTTGCCGCCCATGTCCGGGAGGCGGCGCAGTACGTGATGGTGGACGAGTTTCAGGACACTGATCCGGCGGAGTGGGCGTGCCTGCAGGTGATCGCCGGGAAGCGGGGCAATATCGCGGCGGTCGGCGACGATGATCAGTGCATCTATCGCTTTCGCGGCGCGGAGCCGAAGCTCCTCCAACTGTTTCGCTCCCGTTGGCCGCGGGTGCGCGAGATTGTGTTGCGGCGCAATTTTCGCAGCGCGGATCCTATTGTGACGCTGTCGCAGCGCCTCATCGCGCACAATCGGGAGCGCACCGCAAAAGCGATGACTGGCGCCGTGGGAGCCGGTCCGCGCGTCGTATGGGTCGCCCTGCGCGACAGTCTTTCCGAAGCGCAATACGTGGCGCGGGAAACAGAGCGGATTCTCCGCGACAAGGAGCGCACCATCGGCGTGCTGGCGCGCACGAACCTGCAACTCGCGCTTGTCGCGGAGGCGCTTCGCAAGGTCGGCGTCGCTTACGCGGGACAGACGGAATTTTTGTATGATCAATCGTACGTGGCGCCACTTCTTCGCTTTTTGCGCGCCGCCTGCGGCCCGGTCGCGTGTGGACAGGCTTTCGCGGATTACCTGCGCTGGAGCGGCGCCCGGGAACGCGCTGACCGGATGGAGTGGGAGGCGCAAACGCGCGATGAACTGATCGAAATCATCAGGAAAAGTCCCGGTCGTCAGGCGCTTTGGGAGCGATTTGCACGGTTACTCGACGATGTGGCGCCGCGCACCCCGGCCGCCGCGCTCGACCGGCTCCTGGCGCTATATCTTCCTTACCTCAAACGCCTGGAAAGGGCCTCGGACATCCGGCTTGAAGCGGCTTTTGGCGCACTCGACGCATTGCGGGACCGCGCGTCGAGTGTCGGTACTCTCGACGCGTGGCTTGCGGAGATCGACGCGCTGTACATTCGGGAACCGCAGCGGCCGGCGATGGACAGCGTGCAGCTTCTCACTTTCCACGGCGCCAAGGGATTGGAGTTCGACCGCGTCCATGTGATCGGCCTGCAGGAGGGGCTGACGCCGCACGTCAAGGCGCTGTCGGATGACGCGGATGAACGCGACCGGCGGGCGGCTCTCGAAGAAGAACGCAGGCTGCTTTACGTCGCATTGACGCGCGCGCGCACCGAACTGCATCTGAGCTACGCCCGCCGCACGGGAGAACGGGACGCGGCGCCGTCGCGATTTGCAACGGAATTGGGCTTCGTACGACAGTCAGGAGCCGGGCTGTCCGGACGCCATGGGGAAAAACGGCCCGTGTTTTCCGCAGCGCGCCGGAATGGACCGGGCCGGTACGAAACGGGTCGCAACGAAGCGCGTCGAAGTCCGACAGATGGTGCCGTGTCAGCCGTTCTCGGGGAGCGCGTGCGCCACCGCCTGTTTGGCGCGGGAATCATAACTTCCGTTGAAGACATGTCCCCGAGCGGGCATAAAGTAGGTATAATATTTAATGGACAGGATATGCGTTATTTCTATTGGGAAATGGCGATTCAGGCAGGTCACCTTGTCATCGGCCGGATGGCCGAAAAGGGGAGTACACAATGAGCGCGACAATTTACGATGTGGCCCGTGAAGCCGGGGTGTCCATGGCGACGGTTTCCCGTGTTCTGAACGATACGGCCGTGGTCAAGGAGGATACGAAAAAGCGCGTTCTCGACGCGATCGCCAAGCTGTCGTACAGGCCGAACGCGGTTGCGCGCGGACTGGCGAGCAAACGGACGAAGACGATCGGTGTCATCGTCCCCGACGTGTCCGCGGCCTTCATGGCCGAATTGGTTCGCGGGATTGAGGATGTCGCGCGCATGTACAATTATCACATCATCCTCTGCAACTCGGATGGCACGTTGCAGCGGGAGATCGACCTTGTCGGCACAATGTGGGAGAAACAGGTGGACGGAGTGATCTTCATGTCGCCGAAACTCCGTCCGGAGCATATCGACACATTCGAGGAAGCGCAGTTGCCCATCGTCCTGTGCCGGACAGAGGATCCGGAGCGGCGCATTCCTTCTGTGAATATCGACAATATCAAGGCCGCGCGGGAGGCGGTTGGACTGCTGGTCAGGAAACAGCACGAGCGCATCGCGTTTCTCGGAAGCGCCGATGAGTCGGCGACACTCACCGGACGCCGTCGCGAGGGCTATGAACGGGCGATGGAGCGGCACGGCCTTGCACCCCTGTGGATTGACGCGGCGAAAGAGGATTATGGCACGTCGCTCGTCGCCGTCCGCACGCAATTGACCATCGACCGCCCGAACGCCATTCTCGCCGCCAATGATGAAATGGCGATCGCCGCGGCGCACGCCTGCGCAGATATCGGGCTTGACGTGCCGCAGGACGTGATGATCGTCGCGTTTGACAACACGAAATTGACGGAACTGGCACGCCCCCAATTGACCACGATCGCGCAGCCCATGTATGATTACGGCGCGGTCGCCATGCGCTTTCTCACAAAGCTGTTGCGTGACGAACCGATCTCCACCTACAGTGTGGTTCTGCCCCATCAAATCGTGGAGCGAGCTTCGACGCTGGCGCGCTGACCGGCTCGGCGCCGCTGCGCGGACTTTGCGCCGCTCCCCTGGGGGACATGGGATCAGATCGCCTGCCGAAATTTGGTTTGTCACATGTCCCCTGATTGTCGGTGTTGCGCATTCTGGCCTGCGCGTGCATAATGTGCGGTAAGCCGGACATTTGATCTTGATGGGTCCAGGTTCCGACATGAGTGGAGGTCCGCGCTTCCTCTTCGAAAGGATGGGATCCAAATGCGCGTGGATAAGATCTCCAACAACAAAGTTCGGATCTTCATCAGTTATGAGGATTTGGCGGC
>JAKACR010000097.1 GCA_021821225.1 Bacillota bacterium
CCGGACTGTTCCTGCCGGTGCTCGGAGCGATCAACCTGTTGATCTGGATCCGGTTGTTGCGCGTGTTTCGGCTCATGCGCCAGCGCCGGGAGACGCAGGAGGACGTGGAGGCGCTGTTGGAGGGGCGGGGGTTTTTCGCGCGGATGGTGGTTCCGCTCACGAAGTGGATCACGAAGTCATGGCATGCGTATCCGATCGGCTTTTTGTTCGGCCTGGGCTTCGACACGGCGAGCGAAGTGGCTCTGCTGGCGATTTCCGCCGCCGCGGCCAGACACGTGCTGCCGCTTTCCGGTGTGCTCGCATTGCCTGCCGCGTTTGCCGCCGGCATGAGCCTGATGGACACCGCCGACGGCATTTTCATGTCGTCCGCGTACCAGTGGGCGTTTTCCACGCCGCTGCGCAAACTCTACTACAATCTCACGGTGACGGGCCTTGGGGTGCTTGCCGCGTGTGTGATCGGCGTCATTGAACTGGGCCAGGTCGTCAGCCGGGAAATCGGCTTGACGGCTGGCTTCGGCGGCTGGCTTCTGCACTTGGACTTCGGCGTCATGGGCTACGTCCTTGTCACGCTGTTCGTCCTGGTGTGGGCGGTTTCGTACGGCGCCTGGAAAATACTTAAAATCGAAGAGCGCTGGGTGCCAGAGGAGTCGTGACGAAAACGCGACGAATAGTTCCACCCGGCAACGGGGAAGGTAGATGCCTACATCCTTGGATGGAGGGCTCTGCCGAGTGCCACATGAACCGACCGATCCAATCGCGTCGCTCACGCCCCGTTCGTACTGGCTCGCATCAACGTCGTTCGCGACCTTTCCTTCGCTCGACCACGATCTCGATGTGGATGTTGTCGTCGTCGGCGCGGGCATCACCGGCGTCACCGCCGCCTGGCTCCTGTGCAATGAAGGACTTCGCGTCGCCCTGCTGGAGGCCGACGAGGTCGCGCGGGGAACGACCGGCCACACGACGGCCAAGATCACGGCGCAGCACGGCCTCATCTATCGTGAATTGATCGAGCACACGGGGCTCGACAACGCCCGACTGTACTACCAGGCGGCCGCAGACGCGTCGCGTCTTGTGGCGGAGACCATCGGTCAGCGCGCGATTGACTGCGACTTCTCCGTGCAGGACGCGTTCGTCTATGCGACCAGCGACGGCGGCGCGCGGCAAGTGGAGCAGGAGTACGAGGCTTACGGGCGGCTGGGAATAGACGGTGCGCTGCTTGCCGGCGTCCCGTTTCCGGCGCTCCGGGCGCGCAGCGCGGTATGCATGAGACATCAGGCGCAGTTTCATCCCCTGCGCTATCTCTCCACCCTGGTCGGGGATATCGTGGAGCGCGGGGGCATGGTCTTTGAGCGCACGGTGGCGGTTGCCGTCACAGACGGGGACCGGCCAACGGTGCATACGCGGGAGGGGCGCAGGGTGTCCGGTGATTTCGTCCTGGCGTGCACGCACTTCCCGTTTCACGACGCTGCTGGCCTCTATTTTGCGCGTATGCAGGCGGAGCGCTCGTACGTGATAGCGGTGGACGTCGAGGAATACCCGGGCGGCATGTATCTGAGCGCCGAGCAGCCGACGCGGTCGATCCGTTCGGCGCCGGCAGGCGACCGCGTCATGGCGCTGGTCGGAGGGGAAGGGCACAAGGCGGGAGAAGGCGAGGACACGGGCTTGCATTACGAAGCCCTGACCCGCTTTGCGGCGCAGGTGCTCAAAGCCGGTCAGACAGCCTATCGCTGGTCCGCCCAGGATCTCACAACACTCGACAAGATGGCGTATATCGGAGAGCTGACGCGCGACCGCCGGAACATCCTTGTGGCCACGGGCTATCGCAAATGGGGGATGACCACCGGCACGACGGCGGCGCGCCTGCTGTGCGACATCGTCGTGGAACGGGAGAATCCCTACCGCGAACTGTTCGCGCCATCGCGTTTTTACGCGGACCCGACAGTGAAGCACTTCCTGATGCAAAACACCGCCGTGGCGCTGCATCTGATCAGGGGCAAGCTGGAGCGTCCCGCGGGCGACATCGGCGACCTCGCAAACGGCGAAGGGGCTGTGGTCACGTTCGCGGGCCAGCGCGCCGGCGCATGGCGCGGCGAAGACGGCCGGATCCAAGTGGTGGATTCGACCTGCACGCACCTCGGGTGTGAAGTGGTCTGGAATCACGGCGACAGGACGTGGGACTGTCCGTGCCACGGCTCGCGCTTTTCCGTCGACGGCGATGTCCTGGAAGGCCCCGCCAAACGGGCGCTGCGGCGCCTCTTGTAAGACGCCCGCACAGAATCAGCGGGCGTGCGGCGACGCGGCGCCCGCTCGCGCGCAGGAACAGATCACAGCTGATTGATGACGCGCCGGATATTGTCTGCAGAACGGCGCAACGCGGCCTGCTCGTCCCGGCTCAATTCCAGTTCGACGATCCGTTCGACGCCGTTTTTGCCGAGCAATACAGGCACTCCGAGGAATATGCCGTCAATGCCGTACTGGCCCGTCACGTATGCGGAACACGGCAGGATGCGACGCTTGTCCTTCACAACAGCCTCCAGCATCTGCAAAATAGACGATCCGGGAGCGTAGTAGGCGCCTCCCGTCGACAGGTGGCGCACGATTTCCGTGCCGCCCTGGCGCGTCCTTTCGACAATGCGCTCGATGGCGGAGCGATGCATCAGGTCGTCGAGAGGAATGCCGCTGACGTACGCGTACCGCGGCAACGGGACCATCTCGTCGCCGTGGCCGCCGAGGACAAGCGCCGAGACGTCTTCCATCGAGACGTCGAGTTCCAGCGCGATGAACGCGCGAAAACGCGCAGAGTCAAGCACGCCGCCAAGGCCGATCACGCGCTGCGCCGGAAGCCCGCTCTCGCGGTACGCGATATGGGACAAGACATCGCAGGGATTTGTGACCATGATCAACAGGGCTTCCGGTGAACGAGCGACGATCTCGTTTACGACCTGTCGCACGACGTTCGCATTGACCTGCGCGAGGTCGTCGCGGGTCATCCCCGGTCTGCGGCCGCTGCCTGCGGTGATGACGACGATGTCGGAGTGAGCGGTCAGGTCATACTCCGTCGTGCCCTGGAGACGGCTGTCGAAGCCGTCGAGCGGGGACGACTGCTGCAGGTCAAGCGCTTTGCCCGCGGCCACGCCACTCACGATGTCGGTGAGAACGACGTCGCCCAGTTCCCTGCGCGCCACGTACTGTGCCACGGTCGCTCCGACATTGCCCGATCCCACGACGGTAATTTTAGGCCTCTTCAAGATCACATGATCGCTCCTTACGCACGAACCATCATTCCCAGGCGGGTGCGAGACTGCCCTCCTGGGTGTCGCACCGTTTCCAGCGTAGTCTCTGCCACCGTGCGGCGCATGAGCGACTTGAACTATTTTTGACGGATAAATGGCGAAAATACCGGCGGCGGTCAATCTGACCAAGCCAAATAGACGGCAACACCGGCGCTCTTGTCGATGACGACGCATTCAATCAGAGTCTGTACGATCAGGCGCTGCGTGATTTGATCGTACAGGCCCGAGGGGGCAAAAATATCGGAGGGATCGCCCGCGTCGTCGCCGACGTCGCACCACGCCTGCCGCGAGCGTTCTTCCTCCTTCAGGCGCAGGAGTTCGTGTTGCAGCAGTTCGGCGCGCGCCGTCAGGACGCGCTGCCTCTCCTCAATGAGCGTTGTGGGAAACAGGCCGCTGCAAAACGCCTCGAGATTGCGTTTCTGCGCCTGCTCCGTCGCGTACAGTTGGGCGTTCAGTGCGTCCCTGCGCTGCGCCGCTTTTGTGACCTGGACCTGGCGGCCCTCCTCGATCGCCCGGGTGAGGTCGGGCCCCGAGTCGGCGTTCAGGAGGACGCTGTCGCGCAAGTGTTCCAGGACCGCCCGGATCAGATCGCTGTAGCGCGTGCGCGTGTGGTTGTCACACGCCGTTTTGCCGACGCGGCGCACGCGGGCGCAGACCACGTAGTGGTAAGCGCGGTCGGTGGAAGGCTTCGTGCCCCCCGTGACGATCATTGCGCCGCCGCAGGAGGCGCAGACCAGCAGGCCCGCCAGCAGGTTTGTCCCGCGCCGCATCCCCCTGTGCTGCGTCTTGCGGGCCAAGAGACGCTGCACCTGCGCAAACACGGCGGGATCCACGACGGGTTCGTGCGCCTCCGGCACCACCACCCATTCGTCCTTCGCGCGCAACTGAAGACGGTTCACTGTGCGGTCGATCCGGCGGGAACGCTCCAGGTCCTGCGTCATGGTGCGCTTGTGCGCGACAATCGTGCCTTCGTAGGCGCGATTTTGCAGGATGGCGTGCACGGTCGACGCCTGCCATCGGGCTGCCGGCGTGCGCCGTCTCGCCGACGGAGTGGGAATTCCGCGGGCGTTTAGCGCGTCGGCGATCGCCTTGACTCCGAGTCCCGTCAGGTACATCGAAAAGATGTCCCGCACCACTGGGGCGGAGTCCGGGTCGGGCAGCAGTGTCCGATCATCCGTTTTCACGTAGCCGAAGGGCGCGATACTGCCCGTGTGGCGCCCCCGTCTGGCGGACTGGCGCAGTCCGCGCCGGATGGCTTTGGACATTTCGCGGCTCTTGTGGGCGGCCAACATGGCGTGGACGGTAAAGACCATTTCTGAATTGCGTCCTTCAACGGCGGAGTCGTAGCCTTCCTCAATGCTGACGAGCCGGATGCCGTAGACGGTCTCCAGCCGTTTTTTCGTGCTGAATGCGTCGCTCAGATCGCGACTGAAGCGCGAAATGGCGGTGAACAAAACGGCCTCAAACCGACCGGCGCGCGCGTCTGCCAACAGTCGCGAGACCTCCGGCCGGTTGGCCAGTTGTGTTCCGGACAGGCCTGCGTCGTTGTAGACAAGCGCGTCCGACGACTCCAGCCCGATGCTTTGCGCGTATTCCAGGCAGGTGGCGATCTGGTTGGCGGGTGAATCTCGTTGCGCGTCGCTGTCGGTCGACACTCGGACGTAAATGGCTGCTCTGTGCATGCTGGATCACCTGTGCTGCGGGCTGACGTACCGGCCGGGAGATGCGCGGCTTTACACGCCGCCCGATTTGCGGCGCAAGGCGTCTGCGGCGATGTCCCGAACCTGTTTCATCACGTCTTCGCGGGTTGGTCCGTCCTTTCGACTGTAAAATACGATGGCCGCGCCGCCAGCGAGGGTGACGCGCCTGACCGCGACGCGCTGGGCGCCGACCGGACCCGGTTGCGTCATCACTGGCACTCCCTTCATCTTCAAGTGTATGCGCAGTGCGCTTGGCCACTTGACATCGGGGTCCGCCCCAATGTCCACACCGCTAATGTGATGAAGAAGCTGAATGTGAAGGGGCGGTCACAGGCGGTCGTCGAACTCGTCAGGCTTGGAGAACTGCAGATCTGATCCCTCCCTCCCCCGAACGCCGCGGGGGCTCTTTTTTGTCTTTGCGCGCGCAGCGCCCTGTCTGAATGGACACGATGTTGGTGATACAATGGGACAGGGGTCGGAGAAAAGGGAGTGGACACGCTTGCTTGGTTACATCATTCACGCGGCCGTTTCCATCTTCGCGGTCATGAATCCACTGGGCAACGTCCCAATATTCCTGTCGCTGACGGATGGAGATACGCAAGCGGAGCAACGTCGGACGGCGCGTAAGGCGATCCTGATCGCGTTTACGATCCTGATGATCTTTCTGATATTCGGACATTTTATTTTCACCGTCTTCGGCATCACCATTGCCGCTTTCCGCGTCGCGGGCGGAATCCTCATTTTCAGCATCGCGTACCACCTGTTGCAGGGCAAGGCGTCGCACGCGCACGCGCCGCACCCCGAAGAGCACGCGGAAGGCGTCGAGAAGGACGACATCTCCGTCACGCCCCTGGGCACTCCGCTGCTCGCGGGTCCGGGCACCATTGCGACGGCGATGGCGCTGGCGGGCGGACCGTCCCTGGTGCTCGACTCGCTCTCGGTGATCATCGCGGTCGTCGTTGTCCTCGGGGGTACTTACGGGATTCTGCACTACGCGGGATGGATCAACCAGCATCTGGGTAAGACGGAGATGAACGTGGTCACGCGGCTGATGGGGTTGCTGTTGGCCATCATTGCGGTGCAGATGGCTGTTTCAGGACTGTTGCAACTGTTTCCTGCGTGGGGCGCCTGAAGGAATCCCCGCGGACAAAGAGCAGCGCCCGTGAGGGCGCTGCTCTTTGTCCGATGCCAACAGGATCATGGTCACCCTGCGGCAAAAGCGCGCTTGTGCGCGACACATGCGCCTCGCGGCGCCGCTCAGACGGGTTGCGCGACGATCTCGTTGAATTCCTGGTTGATGTCCCACAGCATGTAGCCGCCTGCCCAGTTGAGCACGGTCGGGAAGCCGTTGCCGAGCAGAATCCGCGTCGCGATGTAGCTGCGCTGTCCGCCGCGACAGTAGACGACGACCGGTCGGGTCTTGTCCAGTTCGCCGAGACGGTCGCGCAACTCCGGCAAGGGAATCAGCATGGCCCCGGGCATGGTGCCGCGGGCGGTTTCCGCCGCGTCCCGCACGTCGAGCAACTGTACGTCCGGGTCGAACATGTCGAATTGCTCGTTTTGCACGGTCTGGCTGAGACCGAGCAGGATGTTCTCGGCGGCCATTCCGGCCATGATCACGGGGTCCTTTGCCGAACTGAAAGGCGGCGAGTACGCAAGGTCCAATTCGGCGAGTTCAGGCGCCGTCAGACCCGACTGAATGGCGGTGGCGAGCACGTCGATGCGCTTGTCGACGCCCACTTCCCCGATCACCTGCGCTCCGAGCAGACGGCCGTCGTCCGGCGTGAACAGCAGCTTGATCAGAATGTCCTTGGCGCCCGGGTAGTAGCTGGCGTGGTCGGTGGACACCGAGTACGATTTGAGATACGGCACACCAGCGCGCTGGGCGGCTTTCTCCGACAGGCCCGTCAAGGCGATCACGGAACGGTCGAAACGCACTATCGATGTTCCGAGCACGCCGCTAAACTCCGCCGGGCGCCCCGAGAGGTGAGTGGCGATGACGCGCGCCTGCTTGTTCGCCGGGCCTGCGAGCGGTATCCACGACAGGCCCCTGGTGACTGCGTGCGTGGTCTCCGCGAGGTCGCCCGCCGCGTAGATGTTCGGGTCGTTCGTCTGCAGGTGGGTATTCACCATCAGCGCTCCGGTCTGACCGAGTTCCAGCCCTGCCGTTGAGGCGATGCGCACGTCCGGCCGAACGCCGAGGCCCAGCACGAACAGGTCGCCCTCAACCCGCTTGCCGGATTCGAGGACGACGGCGTCCGCCTTGCCCACTCCGACAAAAGACGCGATGCCGTCGCTCAGGATCAACTCGACGCCGCGGTCGCGCAGAGCCCTCGTGGCCCACACCGTCATCTCCGGATCCATCGGCGGAAGGATCTGCGCTCCCCGTTCCACCAGGGTCACCGGTATGTTCCTGTTCACGAACGCCTCGACCATCTCCAGACCGATAAACCCGGCGCCGATGACGACGGCGCGTTTGACGCGCCCTGTGGCCAGTTGTTCCTGGATGGCGTCGACGTCGGGAATCACGCGCACCTGGAATATATTCTCAAAGTCGATGCCCGGCAGCGGCGGACGAATCGGCGCGGCCCCCTGTGCCAGCACGAGCTTGTCGTACGCCTCGTCGTACTGCGTCCCGTTCGCCAGGTTCTTGACGTGCACGACCTTCTGTTCACGGTCGATGGAGACCAGTTCCTGGTTGACGCGAACGTCGATGCGGAAGCGGTCGTAGAGCGATTTTGGCGTGTTGAGCAACAGACGCTGCCGGTCCTTGATCTCGCCGCCGATGTAGTACGGCAGGCCGCAATTGGCAAATGAGACATACTCGCCGCGTTCAATAACCACGATCTCCGCGTCCTCCTGGAGCCGCCGGACCCTTGCCGCCGTTCCCGCACCCACCGCTACGCCGCCCACGATCACAATCTTCATAAGTATCCTCCTCGATTTCCCCATATACCCTACGGGGTATCTAGCGGTTACAGATTAGCGCAGGTTCAGAATGAATGCATGGCAAGAAGGGACCAAGTGTTGACGGAATCACGTAGTCTGAATGGACTATGAGGATGTCGGCGAGGATTTGTTTTGCGGCATGGCGGTGCTCCACTGTCGCGACGGATCTGTTCATGTTATCGTTTAGAGGTGACAAGATTCTGATTCGCGCGAGCCATGGTGAAATGAGGATGGGTCCAATGGACTTGTTTGATCTGTCGGGCAAAACCGCGGTGGTGATCGGGGGCAGCAGTGTGCTCGGGGGGGCGATGGCTGACGCGCTCGCGGCGCATGGCGCCGCGGTGGCCCTGGTGGGCCGGGACGCCGACCGCCTGGCCGCGGTGAGGGAGCGGATCGCGCAGGCTGCTGACGGCCATGACGCAGAAGTATTTCGCGCCGACGTCACGTCGCGCGACGACCTGCGGCGCGTGCGGGACGGCGTCCTGTCGTGGACGGGCCGGGTGGACATCCTGCTCAATTCCGTCGGCGTCAACAGCGCGACGCCGTTTTTCTCGCTCACCGACGACGAATGGGACGACATCATGCGCGTCAACGCCCGCAGCGTCATGCAGACGTGCCAGATATTCGGCGAGTCGATGGCGACGGCGGGAAACGGCGGGAGCATCATCAATATTTCCTCGGTTTCCTCCGGCCCTCCGCTGTCCCGGGTCTTCACGTACTCCGCGTCCAAGGCCAGCGTCGACAACATGACGCAGTTTCTGGCGCGGGAACTCGCGCCGCAGCGCATCCGGGTCAATGCGATTATTCCCGGATTCTTCCCGGCGGTGCAAAACAGGAAGATCCTCACGCCGGAGCGGACGGAGGCGATTCTCGGGCATACGCCGCTCGGGCGTTTCGGAGAGCCGGAAGAACTGCGGGGCGCGGTGGTCTGGCTCGCCTCGGAGCGCGCTTCGGGATTCGTGACGGGTGCGCTGATCCGTGTGGACGGCGGCTTTGGCGCGATGACGATCTGACGGGTCGGCCGGCCGCACGGCGCGCGCGGGCCGGAAGGGGCCGACGGGCCCAGCGGTCGATACGACAAGGGGGCCAAGGGCCGACGGCCGCCGACGAGCGCCGGGGGGCTGTCAGGCGGTCCGTTTTTGCGGTGATTGCAGCCAGAACAGGCACAGGACGGCGGCGATCGCGCTGACGGCAGACACGATGAGAAAGCCGCCGCGCAGGCCGACCTGATTGCCGATCAATCCAACCAGCAGCGGGCCGCCGAACATACCGAGCGAGTATACCGCCTGGAAGACGCCCATGGCTGTGGCGCGCTCGGACATGGGGACCGAGCGGATGGACAGTCCCATGAGCATGGGCATTGCGACTCCCTGGCCAAAGCCGTTGATCGCCTGCGTGACCAGCAGCGCGGCCACGGTGTGCGTGAAAGGGATGGCCGCGGTGCCGACAGCGGCGAGCGCAAACCCGGCGGCGGCCGTGGCGCGTTCGCCCATCCAGCGCGCGAGGACGGTGCCGCTCAGGTAGCCCGCCGCCGCATTGGGCAGTGTGGTGAAGAAGGTGAGCAG
>JAKACR010000098.1 GCA_021821225.1 Bacillota bacterium
CCGTTGCCCGTCAAAGCCCCGCACTCCCACGGAAACTGCGCGCAGGTCCTCGCCGCAGAGCAAAAGCGGCGCGCCGACCTGCCGCGCCACGCGCTCGACGACGCGCGCCGCGCTTCCCGTCGCGCCCGACAGCACCGGCACATTTTCCTTTATGATTCCAGCTTTATCAAACGCGATCATTTCCAGTCGCGCTCCCAGAATATCCGTGTGGTCATAATCGACGTTCGTGATGACCGCAAGTTCAGGGTGGACGATGTTCGTAGCGTCGTAGCGGCCGCCAAGTCCCGTCTCCAGCACCACGAGATCCACGTCGGCACGCACAAAATGCAGGAGGGCGGCGGCCGTGAGAAGCTCGAATTCCGTTGCCTGGTCATCCCCACGCACGCTCATTGCGGCATGCTTGACACGCAATACCACGTCCGCGAAATCATCCTCGCCGATCGGCGCGCCGTCCACACAGATGCGCTCCGTCAATGAGTGCAGCGACGGCGACGTGTACAGCCCCGTGCGGTAGCCGGCGCACCGCAGCACATTCGCCAGCATGGCGGAAGTGGACCCCTTGCCATTTGTCCCGGCGATATGCACGAACCGCAGGGCAGACTGCGGATCGCCGAGTTCACGCAGGAGCGCACTGATGCGGTTCAGTCCCGGTTTGATGCCAAAGCGCGCTCGCGACTGAATGTACTGCGCGGCATCCGCCACAGCCCAGCGTTTCATGTTCTACCATCCTATTCAGCACCTTGTCCGCCTGACACAGCATGCGGCAAAGTCGCATTGTCTATAACAGCCGCCCCAGTTCCAGCCGGACTTTTTCCCTGCGCTCCGCGTATGCGAGCAGTTTCGCTCGCTCGCCGTCGACCACGCGCGCGGGCGCCTTGCTGACAAACTCTCCGTTTTTCAGCTTGACTTCCAGACGATCCACCTCAAAGTCGAGTTCCGTCAGTTCCTTCATGAGCCGCGCACGCTCCGTGTCCAGATCCACCAGGCCGGCCAGGGGAATGTACACCTCGGCAACCTCCAGGACGCTTGCCACGCGGTTCTCCGGCGATTCCAGATCTCTTGCGATACGCAGTTGCGCCGTCAGGCACAACCGTTCCAGATACGCCCTCCCGGCCTGCAGCGCCGCCAGCGCGGACGGCGCCGGTTTCAGCCACACATCGATCCGTCGTCCCGGCGCGAGATTCATCTCATGCCGCGTGTTGCGCACGGAGCGAACGACTTCCATCACCGCCCGCATGTCGGACACAGCTCCCGGATCGTGCCAGTCAGCCGCCGCTTCCGGCCAGGCGGACACCATGATCGATCTCTCCTCATGGGGAAGATGCCGCCACAGCGCTTCGGTGACAAACGGCATGAACGGGTGCAGCAACCGGAGCGCCCGATCCAGCACGAAGACCAGCGTCTGCGCCGCGACCTCCCGGGAGGAATCCCCGTCCCTGTGCAGCGCAACCTTGGCCAGTTCGATGTACCAATCGCAAAAATCATTCCAGAAAAATTCATAGATCGCTCTTCCGGCTTCCACAAAATTATACTGCTCGATATCATCCGTCACGCTTTGGATCGTCTCTTGCAAACGATGCAGAATATAGCGTTCCGCCGTGCCCCGCCCTTCTCTTTCGGGCGCCCTGGACTCCGCCACCGCGCCAGCGTTCATCAGGACAAACCGCGCCGCATTCCATATCTTCGTGACGAGAGCCTGGGCGGCCGCGACCCGTTCATGGAAAAATTTCATGTCCTGTCCCAACGCGACGGACGTGGCCAGCATGAAACGCAACGCATCCGCGCTGAACTCGTCGATCACCTGCATGGGATCAATGCCGTTGTCGAGACTCTTGGAGAATTTCCGGTTCTGCGCGTCCCGCACCATTCCGTGGATCAGTACGTCGCGAAACGGTGGTTGACCGGTGAATGCCAAGGAGGTGAACACCATTCGCGAAACCCAAAAAGGGATGATGTCAAAGCCGGTGACAAGCACGTCGGTCGGGAAATAGCGCGCCAGATCCTCCGTCTCCCCAGGCCAGCCCATGGTGGAAAACGGCCACAGAGCCGAGGAAAACCACGTATCCAGCACATCCTCATCCTGGCGCAGGTTGTCCCCGCCGCATGCGCCACAGGCGCCGGGCGCCGTCCGCGCCACCGTCACCGCACCGCAATCCGCGCAATGCCACGCCGGAATTCGGTGTCCCCACCACAACTGGCGCGAGATGCACCAATCCCGGATATTCTCCATCCAGTGCTCGTAGATGCGCGCAAACCGGTCCGGCACAAAACGCACGTCTCCGCACCGCACGGCTTCCAGCGCCGGCTTTGCCAAAGGCGTCATCCTGACGAACCACTGCGTGCTGAGCCACGGTTCCACCACCGTCTTGCACCGCCCGCACATGCCAACCGCGTGCACATGCTCTGTCACCTTGAGGACGCCCAGATCCTCCAGAGCCCTGGCCACCTCCGCGCGTGCCGCAAAGCGGTCCATCCCGGCGAATCTCCCGGCGTGTTCGTTCAGTGCCGCATCCTTGGTCATGATGTTGATCGCGGGAAGCGCGTGCCGTATTCCAACCTCAAAGTCGTTCGCATCGTGCGCCGGCGTGATCTTGACGGCCCCCGTGCCGAACGATGGATCGACGTACGCGTCCGCGATAACCGGGATCTCCCTGTCCGTCAAGGGGAGCCGCAGCATCTTTCCGACCAGCGATTGATAGCGTTCGTCATCCGGATGCACCGCGACTGCCACGTCGCCGAACATCGTCTCGGGCCTGGTGGTCGCGACGGTCAGCGCGCCGCTGCCGTCGGCAAACGGGTACGCGACATGGTACAGCGCGCCCTTTGTCTCCTCGTGTTCCACCTCGATGTCGGACAGCGCCGTCCCGCAGCGCGGACACCAATGGATCGTGTAATCGCCGCGGTAGATCAGTCCGCGCTCATAGAGTGTGACGAACACCTCGCGCACCGCCTGGGACAGACCTTCGTCCATAGTGAAGCGCTCGCGCGAAAAATCGCAGGACGCCCCGAGGCGTTTCAACTGCTGCCGGATAACGGCGGCATAGTCCTCTTTCCATCTCCACACCCGCTCGATAAACGCATCACGCCCGATATCGTGGCGAGTCAATCCTTCCCGCTTGCGCAATTCCGCCTCTACGCGCGTCTGGGTCGCAATGCCAGCGTGATCCATCCCGGGCAGCCAGAGCGCGTCGTATCCCTGCATGCGCCGGAAGCGGATCAGCAGGTCCTGGATGGTATTGTCCAGCGCGTGGCCGAGATGCAGCACGCCCGTCACATTGGGCGGCGGCATGACAATCGTGAACGGCCGCTTCGCCGGATCGCCCGTGGCGTTGAACAGCCCCTGTGCAAGCCACCATTCGTAGATCTCCGCCTCAAGCCTGGACGCGCGATAATCTCCAGGCAAATCACGGGCCGCCGCAGCCCGCTGTTCCGTCACACTCTGCTGTTCCACGGCACATCACTCGCCCTTCTCTTTCCGCTTCAGATTCGCGCGGGCCGCCCCATTCCAATGCCCGTGCGGGGAATACCTCTGCCTGCGCGCTGGTTGCCGCCACAACCAGCGCGGGCCGCCACACCGCGCATCAAAACAAAAACCTCCCGTCCCGACAAGGACGAAAGGTTTGCTTCCGCGTTACCACCTTGTGTTCCGCACCGGCACATCACATCACCGGCAACGACACTCGACAGCGATAAGGAGCCATCCCCGGCGCACCTTGAGGGACGACATTCAGCGCCTTCGGGCAGGCGGCTTTCAGCAATCTGCCGCCCTCTCTGCAGCCTCCGGGTTTGCTTACTCTTTCCCGCGCCAGTCATCTATGCAAGTTTGTCTAATAGAGGTAGTTCAAAAAAGAGACAGAACTCCACGGCGCATTGCCGCGTCATCGCCAGAAATGCTCCCTCACGTACCCAAAAACGATTATCTCATGATGCGTCAGTATACTACGATCTCACGAATACTGTCAAATGGGAATGGCCTTTCATGGAAATGGCCTTTTACGCCGTTTCTCATCGCTTTTTTTGCGTCGACCGGCTGAAACGATGCACGCGCACCCTCTTCTCGGGGGCGGGCTTTTTCAGCAACTGCCTCAGTGATCCCTTCTTCTCCGCGGTCACCGTTTCATCACGGCGCGCCGACTTAAAGGCGCTGGCGCTCGTCGCCCTGCCTGTTTTGGGCAGTCTGTCCACCCTTCTGTTCCCCGATGACGCTTTTTTGGCGCTCTCCTTGGCCGACCGCCTCTGTTCGAGTTCCGTCCGCTTTTTTTCCGACCAGATCGTCACCCGCGTCATGAGCGACGCGACCAGAGCGACGCCGAGCGCGTAACCGCCAAATTGGACGGCCATGTCCGCGCCATAGGAGACAAACCGGCCTGTCGCAAAGAGCAGCAACAGCGCGACAGTCACAAAACCGCCCAGCAATCCCGCCGCTATTCCCTGCAGCGCCCTGTTCACCGTCGTCCGCGGCACCGTGAGATAAGGCGGCAAGAGCATGGCGATGAATAACGCCGAATTTGTCACCGCGGCTGCTGGACCCGCCGTCAGATATCCGACCGCCGCTCCGACCGCGCCAAAACCGAGCCCGGTCCAGCCAATCATCTTCAGCCGCCAGGCTGAATACCGCAGCGGATCCCAGCCCCACTTCGCCCAGGAGGTCATCCCGCCTTGCGGTTGCGCATTGCCCGATGGTTTGTCCAAATCCGTTCACCCTTCCTCGCCTACATCATATCATGCAGTTGACGAAGGGCAAGTTGGCCGCGCCAGAAGCATGCGCGATTTATCAAATCTCACCACGTGAACCGGGTGACTTGACAGATCTCGTTCATATCAGGGGACTTTTCCCATGTCCCCTAGCGGGAGGTGATCAAAAATATGCCGAACTTCCTTGCCGTGCTTGCCCGTTTTGCCAAAGTGATCCTGCTTGCCTGCATCGGACTGGTCATGCTGCAGTTGTTCTTCTTCCCGTCATTTATCAACCTGCTCATCCTGTCGGGGCTCATCACCGTCCTGATCGTTCTGTTTCTCGGCACCTGAGCGCTGTACGGTCGGGAAACGGTGATAGACCCAATGACGGATTTTATCACCGTTTCGCCGGGCGGTGTCGCGAACCTGTCCATCCGGCGCCCGGCCCGGTTTTCACCGTTCCGGGATGTACAGCAATCTGCCCGGATCCACGGTTTCCTGCGTCAACCGGTTCGCGCGCAACAATTCCCCCATGCTCACATGATACACCTGAGCGATATCCTCCAACGACTCGTCCGTCTGCACAATGCGGAATTTCATGGTGTACCGGACATCACTGCGGGGAATGTTCAGCGTTTTCCAAAACCATTGCGCCGCCGTCATGTCGACCGGAGCTTCCGGCACGGTGTTGTAGGATGTCTGCAATGGCATGTCGCTGGCCGCAGGAGGCGCCGCGGAGATATTCCCAAGGGCCGTCTCGCCCTCCATCACCTGTGTGGCCCGCTCTACCCCTGGCTCCGCCCGCTTCGGCAATGGAGCGCTGTACTGGCTCCCCATGGACTGATCCGCCGTCATTCCGGACTGATCCACCGCCGTTCCGGACTGATCCACCGTCGTTCCGGACTGATCCACCGTCGTTCCGGACTGATCCGGCCGGGTTCCCTCATCCGCCTGTCTGCCTGCCTCGTCTGGATGGGAACGCGCCGTCTCGAAATGAAATTCCGCCACGGCGTCGCTGTCGCGCGAATCTCTTCCTGACAACGCGGTCAATTCCTCCTGTAAATCCGGCCTGCCCGTGCGAAATGGGTTGAATCCCCCTCCCAGCGCCCTGTCGGCATCGGCCAGTCCAGTCTTCCACCCGGAATGAGAGAGAGAATCGTCCCCCTGTCCGCCCTCCTCACGGACTTCTTCATTTCGTCGGACTTCTTCATTTCGCGCCTCACCTGCGGCGACAGGTTCCGGCTTTTCCCCCTGCGCATACTCCGGCCGGACAGGTTGAACAGGCTGAACAGGCAAAACGGGCTCCTGCTGCATGAGCGGCGCAGTTGACGCATCCACCTGTCCCTGTTCCTCCACTGCCACCTGCGCAAGTGGACCCACCACAGCCTCCTGCGCGCCGCAATGAGCGACATAACCGCCCTCTCCGGACAGACCCTCCACCCTGATCAGGGCGCGGATGTGCAACCAGCCGGGACCCAGCACATCGATCGTGGCCTCGGACACCTCCATGCTCACGTTGAGTGGCCCCGCCATCTGATGGTCGACCGGAACGGAGAGGTCGAACGGCATTCTGTGCTGGACCTGCTCCACACCCGCCGCGTCGGGAAATCCGGCGTCATCCCCCATCTGCGGCCCCGGTTCCATGAACGACGTGAAAAGAATGTTGCCTTCAAGAAACAATTGATGGCCACGCTGTTCAAATGTGGTCACTTCCGTGATTGCCGAGAATTCGCTCACTTCTTCGTATCCGCGCACGGAGTCGATGAAAACCTGTTGATCGACAAACAGTTCAATCGGCCTGCGCCATTCCAGGCTCACCATCACAACCCCCTTCGACCGCGGTCATCGCGCCCGTCTCCCGCAGATTACAAAGACTCAGGCCCGCTCCATCCCTGATCCCGCCGGGCGCACCTCTTTCACACCTTACGTCCCAGAACGGGCAAGTATGCATAGCGAAACGAGGGGACGGCGCCTCGCATACCGCCGGCACGGAAAATTCCCGGCCAAACGGCCGTTGCTCGCGAAAATTTCCCGGTCGAACGGCCGCTTTTCTCGCGGAGTCTGGCCGCCTGAGCAAGGTCGAAGTTTTCCGCGATCGCCAGCACCGCAATCGCCGGCCAGTGGCCGGTACGGCAAGGGATGCGATATGATGGGGATACAAACGGGTGCCACAAGAATGCGAGGGACGGAAATGACTCAGGTTGAACAACTCGTATACGGCTATGTCCGCGCGATGGAACACCTTCGGCAAACAGGCGACGAGGGGTATCGCAAGACATCCGGCATGTTCCGGGAACGGCTGCGCCGCCAGGGCTTCACCGTTCTGGACTGGACGGTCACAAAACAAGAGACGGTGGTGCGCATGAATGCCGGCGACCGCATCACCTCACTCCATCTCCCTGTGCCGGGGGCCATGGGATAACGTCCAACGCCTGTGCGTCGCCTGCCATCGCACCTCCGGTTCCGTCCGCAGAGTATCGCCCGGTTGCAAGCCGATGCCGCGGCAACGCCCGCGCGCGACTTCCAGCGTCATCACCGCTTTGCGGCATGCCGCGCTTTTCCACGGCGGCAATTCGTGCTCAATTTTCAGGATGCGAAACTGAGCATCGAGAAAGACGATATCGATCGCATCGCGCATGAACGACGTGTGCACCGCATGACAGGGTGTCAACAGCAGGCCCCGCCCGGCCTGCGGACGCCGTCCCATCAAACCGGCCAGCCGTTTGAAAAAACTGGCGGCCACCACTATATCTCCGGCGACCAGCACATCGTCTTTCCAGATTTCCATCATCCTTCCTCCCTTCGCCGATCCATTCATCGGATGAACCTCGCCCGCGCTACAGAGTCACACCCGACAGCGCCTGAATGATGTGAATCATCGCCGGGCCGAGAATGACAAGAAACAGTCCCGGAAAAATGAACAACACGAGCGGAAAAATAATTTTCACCGGCGCCTTCATGGCCCGTTCCTCCGCCTGTTGGCGCATGCGTCGACGCGCTTCTTCCGCCTGCACCCGCATCACTTGGGCCAGACCCATTCCCAGCCTGTCCGCCTGGATGACCGCGCGCAACCAGGTGCGAAAATCCTCCACCGGAACCCGTTCCGCCGTGTCGCGCAGCGCCTCCCGGCGGGATTTCCCGAGCGTCATCTCCGCCAGGGCCTGCCGCAATTCTGTGCACAGCGGCGTTTCGCGCTCACGCACCGCCCGCGCGAGCGCCTGGTCAAACCCGAGACCGGCGTCGACGCTGATCGTCAGGACATCCAGCAAGTTGGGCAATTCACGACGAATGCGCAGGTGGCGCGATTTGCGCAACTGTCCGAGATAGAAGCCCGGCCCCGCGACGCCGGCCAAAAGCGCGACAAGCGCAAGCTCAAAACTCAGAAGCGACGGATGGACGAGCAAAAGTCCGCTGCACAACAGCGGCGTGCCGAAAAGCAGCGCGCTTCTGGCGGCCACCCACCGTCTGATCGCCGCCGGGTGGCGGATGCCCGCCTGGCGCACCTGCATCTCGACGCGCCGGGCAAACCCAGCAGGAGCCACGCGCGCCGCCAATGCGCCTGTCCGTTTCGCCCACGCGCTAAGCCGCTTCGCAAACCGCTCCGCCCGCCTATTCTCTTCCTGGGCGGTGATTCGCGCCACCCGTCCTTCAAGCCGCAGGCGATCCCGCAAAACATGCGCCGACAATCCGTACGTCAATCCGAAACAGGCGAGAAACGCAGCCGCCGCGCCCCACACATTGACCGCCCTCCGTCTTTTGACCGCAGTTGCGGCGTATTCAAATCTCAACGCGAACGATTTTGCGAATGATGACGGCGCCCAGCAACTGGCCGATCACCGCCGTCGCCAGCATGGTCAGTCCGGCCGGACTCGACCACAGCAGGCTCACGTACGACGGGTCAAGCACGGACAGCACCAGTGTGATGCCGGGCGTGAGCAGAAGGAAAATCCACATCGACATGCGCCCTTGCGCCGTCAGCGAGCGCACTTCTCCCTGAATGCGCATGCGCTCCCGGATGGTGTCGGCGACGATGTCCAGCACCTCGGCCAGATTGCCGCCAATCTGGCGCGAAATGAGCACGGCGTCCACGATCAGGTCGAAATCCTTGCTCTGGACGCGTTCGGCCGCATGTGTCAACGCTTCCTCGACGCCGACGCCAAGCGTCATCTCGCGCAGCACGATGCGAAATTCCGCGGCCATCCTTCCCCTGGTCTCTGTCGTCAGCATGTCAACCGCCTGCAAAAATGAATACCCCGACCGCAGCGCGCCCGACGTGATCGTCAGCATGTCCGGCAAGGCCGCCTCAAATTCGCTCTTTTGCCGCGCGCGCCGGCGCGCCGCGAACGCGAGGTAAGCGCCGCCTGCCAGGGCGGCCGCGACCGCAAGCACAACGGCTGCGCCGCGCAACACCCATCCCAGTGCGAGAAGCGCGGCGAGCGCGCCGTACACCCTGCGCCTGGCGGCAAACAGCCGGTTTACTCCCGCTCTGCGCGCTCCCCGGAGAAGCAGTCCGGCCGGTCCGCCCGACCGTAGACCGGCCGCCTGTGGAACTATCCGTGCCAAGGGGGCGCCGCCTTCGTCAGACTGCCCCGCCGCAGCCTGGTTCACGGCCGCCACGCGGGATTCCATCGCAAGGCGTCGCCTGAACAACCCCACCAGAACGCCGAAACAGAGCAGAAACGCGGCCACAAACGACACCACCACCGCCATCACCGACCACCCGTTTCCCGGCCGCCGCCTTGCGCCGGCGGCCCGTCCGCAAACCACTGCGGCGCGACCGGAACGCCGCGCGCATTCATTTTCTCCAGACAGTGCGGCACAATG
>JAKACR010000099.1 GCA_021821225.1 Bacillota bacterium
CTGCATCGATCGCCATGGCGACGGCGCGGCTGCCGATCCCCGCGATATCATAGTCGATCTGGACCTGCTCGGGCGTCGTTACGGTGTACTTGTTCGGCACGGATTCATCCCCCCATGCGCCGCGTTCGCCAGCTTCTGTTCGTATTCTTGAATCGCACGTACTGCTCAAGGGCCGTAGAAAACAGTTCTTCGCTTGTCTCGACCACCGTGACGCCGCGCGCGCGCAGCCGGCTGCGAAAATCCGCCCGGTCGGCCAGCAGTCCGGCGGCCACGCCGGCGATCACCGCATCGTCCAGCGTCGCCGGCGGATGTTCGACCGTCTCCTGGAGCGCTGTGTCGACGAAAGTCATCACAGCCATCGAATGGCGACTTTCCAGCAAGTGCATATGGCGCTCGAACAGGTCATTGGCAACCAGGTCAGACAAATCCGTAAACAACAGCAGCAGTGAGTGCCGCCTGTGGTGCGCGTACACTTCGTCGGCCAGCAACTGGGGCCCGACGTACACCGGCTTTGCGGCAAGATTGTACGTGCCGCCCACAATCTCCGCAATTCCGGCGGTCCCCCTGATTCGCCGCAGGTGCAGGTGGACTCTGTCGGAGTAGGCGATGACGCTGACCTCGTCCCCCCGTGCGAGCGCAGCGGAGGCGACCAGCACGAGCGCTTCCAGCGCCAGGTCCAGTCGCGTCTTTCCCGCCTGCTGCACGGCGGCCATTGTGCGACCGCAGTCCAGCGCGAGAATCACGTGTTGGCCGCGCTCCGGCCGGTACACGTTGCGCATGAGCTGGCCGCGTCGCGCGGTTGCGAACCAATTGATCGAACGTGGGTCGTCTCCCGGCGCGTAGTCCCGTATATGCGCAAATTCCGCATGGCCGCTCGCCATCCGGTGCACGGCGTCGCCCGACAGGCGCAGCGCCCGCTGCAACGCGGCGCGCTTGCGCGGGGTCGGTTCGAGATCCGGCCAGACGGGACGGGAGCAGGGCACGCGCATCGTGTACTGGCGGCGCAGCAAGCCAAGTGGTCCTGTCAGGCGCGCGTGGATGTCGCCGAATACGACATCGCCGCGACGGAGCGGTGTCACGCTGTAGGAAAGACGGTTTTCTCCGGGCGTCAAGCGTCCCCGGTGAAGAGAAACCACGCTGTCGAGCGCGGCGGGACAATCGTCGCGGACGGCCATGCGGTATGAGAGGCCGTCCGGCATTTTTCGGTGTCCTGCATGGAGGGACAGAGTGACCCAAACGGTGGAGGATCGGCCGACCAGAAGCCGTTCCACGGTGCGCGCGGCGGCCAGGTCGCGTGCGCGCGGTAGTGACCGACCGTCAAACGCCAGAGCGACGGACAGACTGAGAGCGGCGGCCGCCATGGCGAACGCCGCCAGGTGCCACCAGCCCCCGACAAAGACGATGGCTGCCGCACAGGCGGCGAGAATCGCTGTCCGTCCTGTCGGCGAGAAACTGTTAGCGCGGGACAGCAACGGAAGCCAGAACGTCTTCCACGACACGGTCGGCTGTCACTCCTTCCAGTTCTGCGCCGGGGGTCACGACGATGCGGTGCGCGAGCACCGGGACCGCAACCTGCTTGACATCGTCCGGAGTGACGAAGTTTCTGCCGGCCATCCGCGCGCATGCGCGCGCCGCCATCAGGAGTGCGGTCGCTGCGCGTGGACTGGCGCCGAGCGCAACGCCCGGCAGTTGGCGCGTGGCGGTCGCGATCGACGCGATATAAGAAATGACGGCGGGGGAAACCTCCACATTGGCGGTGGTGCGCTGTTCTTGTAGCAAACGCTCGCTGTCTCCGACCGGCGGCGCCTCTCGCTCCATCTCCCGCTCCGTCATGCGAGCGATGTGCGCAGGCTCAAACGACGACAGCATGTCGCATTCCGCCTGCAGTTCCGGATAGGACATCGCGATTTTCATCAGGAAGCGGTCGAGTTGCGCTTCGGGCAGTGGGTAGGTTCCCTCGTATTCGACAGGGTTTTGCGTCGCTACGACGAAAAATGGGTACGGCAGGCGGAGACTCTGACCGTACAGCGTCACCTGCCCCTCCTCCATGGCCTCCAGCATGGCCGCCTGCGTCTTGGGAGGGGTGCGGTTGATTTCGTCCGCCAGTACGATGTTCGCGAATACGGGACCGCGTTCCACGCGAAATGTGCCCTCGCGCATGTCGTACAGCACGCTGCCGAGTACGTCGCTCGGCAGCATATCCGGCGTGAACTGGATGCGCGCCGAACTGACGCCGAGCGCGACTGCCAGGCTTTTGGCAAGGCGTGTCTTGCCGATGCCGGGGACTCCTTCCAGCAGGACATGGCCGCCCGCCAGCAGGGCGATCAACAGGAGTTCGACCGCTTTTTCCTGGCCTGTCACACGTTCCTGGAGACGGGTTTTCAGTGCTTCGATCATCGGATTCAGTCCTATCTTGAAAATATTATCATCTGCCAGTCGTCGTCATTCCCTTTGCGCCTGCTCGGACATCGCTGGCGCTAAACTCGCGACGAGCAAAGGGGATGACGACGCGCCAGCGAACCTTGTCCATGGCGCGAAACTCGCCGGGCACAGGGCAGAGCGGTGACCCAGAAACCTGGAGACCTGCCCCGTCGCACAACCCCTTGGGCGCAGGACGCAACGCCGTGATTCGGCACATTTCATTCTGTTGGGGGTGGTGAGCCGATATCATGGCCGTCTTGCGAGAGACGAGAGAGCACGTCGCGGGCCTTGCGCAGATAGGCGTGAGCCCGCAGAGGGCTTCCATCCGCCCGCTCACCGTCATCGGCCCGCTGCGACGCGGGCGGTTCCCGGCTTGCGCGGCGGTGCGCCGCCAGATGATGGAGATTCTCCAGCAGTTCGCGATAGTCGCCGCGCTTGCGGTAATGTCGCGCCAGCGCAGTGACAAGCGCCAGGTTGGCGGGCGGCGGCGCTGTCTCCTCTTCGGCGACGGCGCCCAATCTGCGCCCGCGCGACCAGATGTACAGAACAATCGAGCTTGCGATCAACACGAGCGCAAAGTTCGCCCATGGGCCGAGCAACGGCAGGATGCCCGGCACGAGCGCATATCCGTGCACGGTTTCGGCAAAACCTGTGCTGTACAGCCATGGTTTCAGCAGGAACAGCAGGACGCCCAGATTGTCCTGCCCGGCGATTGCACGGTTGTATGCGATGGACGGAACGGTCAGCACCGTGACGGAACCTGAACCGATCCTGCGTGTCACGCCGACCACGGACGGATGCCGGCCCTCCGGAGAGAGCATCCATCTGCCGTCCGTCATTCTCCAGCCCGTCAGGGTCGGCGCCTGCGGCAAAGAACTGACATGCCATCGCGTGGTTCCCGATGTCTGCGGCGCTCTGCCGGGCGGCACAAATGAAAGCTGGGTCGCGGCGCCGCTTAGAAGGATTGTCCGCTGACGCGCGCGGTTTTGCGCCGTGTCTGCCCGAGCCGCGCCCGAACGCACGCCCGGCGGCGCCAGGCGTGCCGCGTGCCACTGGAGACCCAGCGCGGCGACAAGGGGGGTCCTGTGATCGGTCAATTCAATCACACGGTATCCCCGGCGCGCGAGTTGCAGCCACTGGTCGGTTGTTCGCGTCGAATCATCCTGCTGTGGTTCGATGATCAGGAGATTTTTCGGCGTCGCGGGCCACTTTGCGAGTGCCGCCGGTTCAAGCCGCAGGTGAACGGCGCCTGCGGCGGGTTTCTGCGCGAGCAACTGAAACAGGGCCATGGCGCCGTTTGGCGCGGCGCTGTACGATGTTCCCGCAGGTTGACTCACTTGCGGAGCGGGGGCCGCAAACAGCGCGCTGAGCGCGTACAAGGCGAGCAAAAGGACGATCCACAGCGCCAGACGGGAGCGTTTCAAGCCGGATCACCTCCGACAAGCAGTGCGGCCACGCGATCGCGTATGCGTTGCGCCATTGCGGCGGCGTCGGCCGCCGGAGCGCTGTACCACAGGATGTCGCAGTCTGCGGCAATCGCCTGCAACTTGCCCGCCTCCGACAGATGGCTCTGAAACAGCGCGCGCACATACTCGCCGTTCGTCCTGTCGGCCCCCGGCCGGATGTGGCCTTCCTGTGCCAGGTGAGTGAGCGCCGCGCGAAAAAGCAGGCGGCTTGCCTCGATTTCGTCTCCGGCCCGCAACAATTCGTCCGCGAGCAAAAGCCATTGCGTGGCGGCGAGGGGGCGGGATCCGTCCGCGTGCGACTGTGCCGCCCGGTTCACCCGCGGATTGAAAGTCAGCCTGCGAAAAAAAAGCAGCGCGGCGCCAAGGGCGACGGCCAGCATCACATATCCGGCCACCCGTGGTACGGAGGTGTGGGGGACGTGAAAGATGAAAATATGAACGGCAATCCAGTGCCATACGGCTTGCAGCAGTCCGCCGAACAGCGGGCGGCGGATCTGTGGATGATAGGCGGGTTCTGCCAGGATGGCGTGCAGCCGCTCCCGCCAGAGTGTGTCATCCGGCGCCATATCACGCGTCACCCGAACCGGCCTGCAATTCGAGGTCGTATCCCTCGCGCCTGATCCGCAGGTCGATGTACAGGTTGGTCAGAAGCAGGCGCAGCAGCGGGGCGAGCACGATGCTGATCAGACCGATGGCAAGCACCTGCACTGGACCGGTCGGCACAAAGTGCGTGATCAGCGCGTACAGTCCGACATTTGCGAATCCGAGCACCAACTGGGCCAGCAAAACGATGCCGAACAGGCGCCAGAAGGAACCTTTGCTCAGAAACCACGACCGTTTGATCGCCTTCCAGTTGCGCTCTCCCTCCAGCACGACGGAAAGGAAGACGAAGATGAGCCGGATCGACAGCCAGACAATGAAGACGAGCAGCGTGAGGTAAGCGAGCACCATGATCAGAATGATCACCGCGGACAGTCCGGTCACCGCGTGAAGTGCGACACTGAGCGCGGTGAGTCCCGCAAAGGCGAGAACGACCGCGATGAGAGCCGCTGTTCCCAGACCGACGAGCAGCCACAGCGTCGACAGGTAGGCGCCCCAGCGGCGGCTGGATTTGCCGATGTATTGCCAGACACTGCCCTGCATGCGCTGTTCGACAAGCGTATCGCGCGCGATCAGATAATAGACGCCGTTTGACAGAGGAACGACCACGTTCATGGAAATGAGCATCAGGACGATTTCTACGACGGCGTACGATGTAATCGCCGCCATGCTGCGTGGATGATGGCTGAGGGCGGCGAATACATTCGGGAAAGAACCCGGCTGGGTTGGCGTCAGCAGATTTTGCAGTACGGTCGCGGGCAGCAGGGTGCTGAGCCATGCGCCAAGTACGGTCATGGGGGCGAGAAAGACGAGACTGACGAGAAAAAGCGGGACAAAGTAGTCCCGGTATTGCCGGAATACATCGTCAAGAACAGCGTCGAAAGCGCGCACGCGAACATGGTGTGGCACTGAAAAACCTCCTTGGGGAGCTGTGATAAACCAAATTACGGCAGGCAAGTAACCGTAGATCGTGCGTTTGACTGATGCCTCAAACGCACGATCTGGAATTAGATCGCCTGCGAAGAGGACTTTATCACAGCTCCCCTTGATCCACCGCGGCGATTCACGACCGACGCGAAACCGGCGCACAAATTCGCGTCGGCAAGCGGCGCATGGGGTGAGCTGCCAACATTATACCAGAATCAGCAGCGCGAAATGTCGTATAACGCGGGTTTTCGTTTCCACTTCGCCAGCGTTATACTGTGGGTGTGAGTCGATTCATTCGGTGGACACAGGAGAGGTTGATGAGCTTGGATAAACATAAGGTGATGATACTCGGCACGGGCCCTGCGGGATTGACCGCCGCCATATACGCTGCGCGGGCGAATCTTGAACCGCTTGTGGTGGAGGGCGGCGAACCAGGGGGTCAACTGACGACGACGACCGAGGTCGAGAACTTTCCCGGGTTCCCGGATGGCGTCATGGGACCCGAATTGATGGAAAACATGCGACGGCAGGCGGAGCGTTTCGGCGCCAGATTTGTGACGGGTTTTGTCACATCGGCGGAACTTGGCGAGCGTCCGTTTCGCGTCACGGTCGACGAGGACGAGCGGTTCGAGGCGGAGACGCTCATCATCTCCACCGGCGCGTCGGCCAAGTGGCTGGGGATTCCCGGCGAGACGGAGTTGATGGGGCGCGGCGTGTCCAGTTGCGCGACATGCGATGGCTTTTTCTTTCGCGGGAAACCGCTCGTCGTCGTTGGCGGCGGAGATTCGGCGATGGAAGAAGCGATATTTTTGACAAAATTCGCGACAGAAGTGACGATCGTTCACCGCAGGGACGTACTGCGCGCGTCGAAAGTCATGCAGGAGCGCGCCAGGGCCAATCCGAAGATCAAGTGGGCGTTGGATGCGCAACCGCTGGCGGTCGAGTCGGACGGCAAGACGGTGAAGGGACTCAGGGTGCGCGACAACGCATCAGGAGAGGAGCGCTTGCTCCCGGCGGACGGCGTCTTTGTCGCGATCGGCCACAGGCCCAACACGGACTTTCTGGGCGGCCAACTGCAGTTGGACCCGGTGGGGTACATCGTGACAAACGGCGTGTCCTCGGCAACAAGTGTGGATGGCGTATTTGCCTGCGGCGACGTGATGGATCCGCACTATCGCCAGGCGGTCACCGCGGCGGGATCCGGCTGCAAGGCTGCGCTTGACGCGGAGAAGTTTCTTGAGGCGGCGACCGCTCACGATCCATCAGTCACGGCGGTTTGACGGATCGCCGCAGGGCCGTGCGATGACCGGCTGGGTTACGCGGCGGACGGCTGCCGGTCATCCCCGCACGGCACGCAGCGCCTGAAAGGGGAAGTGCAAGATTCTTTCCCGGCGCGGGTACTCGGCGCAGACGCGCCGGCCGCGTTCCAGCAGTTGCGTCAGAAGATCCTCCCGCGCCTGCCATGGCACGGTTGCGAGTTCCTCTTGAAACCAGCCGACACCCCGTATGAAGCCGTCGATGACATCTTCTGGTTCAAAAAACAGTGTGGGCAGCGTAATCCCTCTTTCTTTGACCGTTGGATCGGGGAACACCTCGTCCAACAAGCCGCGAATCTGCGGGCCAGGCAGCAGATAGTCGCGCGGCCGGGCTTCATGTCGGCGCGCCGCCAATTCCTGCAAAGGGGCAAACCAGTCCTGAAAAAAGGGGGCCTGATTGTCCAGGAGAGGTTTTACCGGGTGCAGCGTGGCGATGGCGCCGCCTCGGCGCACGACGCGGCGCATTTCCGCAAAAGCGTGCGGGATGTCCACAAAATGCAGAAAGGCGAAACCGAGCACCATATCAAACGTTTCGTCCGGGAACGGGATATTCTCCGCTCTGCCCTGATAAAACTCGATCCAGTCCCCGCCGTGGAGCGCGCGTTTGGCCTCGGAGCGCGACAGCATGCCGCGGGACGGATCCAGGCAGTCCAGGCGTCCGTCCGGTCCGATGCGATCGGCCAACCCGGCGTCGAACGTGAATATCCCGTCCGCGCAACCGAGTTCCAGCACGCGCATGCCCGGTTGCACGCCCGCCCAGTCGAGAAAGTCGACTCGCGCATCAAACAGGTACGGTGTGAGACGGTTGCTCAGTTCGAGAAAATTGTCGAGCAGATTGAATTGGGAGATGTGCAACTGGCGCACGCGGTGAGCGAGGTAGCCCGCTGTCCGCAGCGCTTCTTCGATGTCGCGCAGCCGTTTCCGACCGTGCGGCGTCGACCGGATCACCCGGTGTCCGTCGGCGATCTCGATCACGTACAGCCCGGTCAGCATGCCAAGCATCAGTTCATCGCCGAGGGAGTAGTGCACCCAGGGGCGGTGCAGCGAACCCTTGATGAAGGTGCGCTCCGGAATGGACCCGTAGTAGATCAGCGCGTGGTGGTTTTCGTACGCCGTTGCCATGGTGTAAATCTGCACAACCGCGGCGAAACCGCATTCGGCGATGTACTCGTGAAACAGGTCGATCGCCTGGTACACATCTTCCAGCGTGGTGAGCGGACTGCCGGATTCCCTGTGGGAAATGGAGACGGCGGTCGACGCGAGGATCTCGTACGCGATCGTATGCGGCAGGCGTTCCGGCATGGGCAGGGCGCCGAACACCTCGTTGTGCGCCGCCTCTGTCCAATGCATGCGGCCGATATCGCGCGCTTCGGAATCGATCAGGGCAAACACGTCGTTTCCAAAGCGGCGGTCGGTCACGCCCGCCAGCCAGGGGCTGACCGCGAGTCCCTTCTGGAGGAACGCGGACATCAACTGCGAGAAGTTTTCCGGTGCGTCAATCGCTCTCCACATCGTACACGGCCTCCTCGGGGACATGGGATAAAGTCCACGACTAAACACTGCCGATTAAATGCTGCCGATTATGAGTCCTGCAAAAAACAGCAGCCCAAACGCGATCAGCGTCTGCGACACGGCTTTGAACGCCTGTTGCAGTTCGGGCGCGCTGCGTGTCGCAAAACGTCCGGGGACACGTCTTGCGAGCGGAGCGAACAGCAGTGTGAGAGACGCCCACCACGTCACCAGACCGCTTGCCATGAGCGCGATCAGCCAGATGTAGGCGAGCAGGAAGCACAGTCCGAGCAGCCGCACGGCATTCTCCCGGCCGATGGTGATGGGCAGCGTATGCCGTCCGCCCGCAGCGTCGTGTTCGATGTCGCGGATGTTGTTGGCGAGCAGCACACAGCCGATCAGAATGGCGATCGGCACGGAGGCGAGCGCCGCGCTCGGACGAATATCGCCCGCCTGAGTGTAGTACGTGATGAGAATGATCGCCGGCCCCATGACCGCGCCTGCCGTCAATTCGCCAAACGGCGTGTAGGAAATGGGATACGGACCGGCCGAGTAAAGATAAACGAACACCGTACACAGGACGCCGGCGACAAGAACCCACCAGGATGTGCGCCAACTGATGTAAATCCCGAGCAGGAGAGCGGCGCAAAGGGTGAAAAGCGCAATGGACAGAACTGTGCGCGGCCGCATCCGGTCCCGCACGATGGCGCCGGCGATGCCGACCATGTCCGCATTGTCGAGACCACGACGGTGATCGAAGTACTCGTTGATCATGTTGGCCGCCGCCTGGATCAGCATGGAGGCGACGAGCATCGCCCAAAAGAGGCTGGGTTTGGCGTGATGGTTCTGCCATGCCAGGCCCGCGCCGACAAGCGCGGGGGTGACGGAAGCGGTCAGTGTGGGCGGGCGCAGCAGTCGCCATGCGACGGCAGGAAGGTGGGTATTCACAGTATTCCTCCGAATGACGATGACCGCCGGGCGTGTCTGCGGGAATATCCGCGCGGGCAGCGCTCTGCCCGCGCCGGGTTGCTTTCTTCGG
>JAKACR010000100.1 GCA_021821225.1 Bacillota bacterium
GACCGAGACGTGATTCAGGCTGTACAGGCGATTCACGACAAGTTTGACTTGCATACGCTGGGGGGCGGAACGCATGTTTGGCCAGTTGCTCACGGCGATGGTCACGCCGTTTGACGAGGAGCTGCGCTTGGATCTCACGCGATTGCCCGACTTGATCGACCATCTGATCGACAACGGGACGACTGCGATCCTGGTTTGTGGAACAACGGGCGAATGGCCGACATTGACGGAGGAGGAACGGCTCGCGCTGTTTGAGGAGGCGGTCCGGCTATGCGCAGGGCGCGTGCCGGTCATCGCGGGGGTTGCGGGACAGTCCACCGAAAAGACGGTCGCCTATCTGCAAAAAGTCGACGCGCTGGGCGTGGCGGGGTTTTCGGTCGTCGCCCCTTACTACAACAAACCGTCGCAGGAGGGTGTCTACCGCCATTTTCGGGCGGTGGCGGATGCAACATCCAAACCGGTCCTGATATACAACATTCCTTCGCGCACAGGCGTGAATATCACGGCTGAGACGCAGATCCGGCTCTCCCATGTGGACCACATCGTGGGCGTGAAGGAATCGTCCGGCGATTTCACGCAGATCAGCAGGGTGATCGGCGACACGACGGAAGAATTTTATGTATACAGCGGCGACGACAAATACACGCTGCCCCTGCTCGCACTCGGAGCGGACGGCGTGGTGAGCGTGGCCTCCCATGTGGTCGGTCTCGCGTTGCGCCGGATGATCGAAGCGTTTGCGCTTGGTGACCACACCGTCGCGCAGCGCATTCACCACAGAACGTTTCCCTTGTTTGAAGAGTTGTTCAAGACATCCAATCCGGTCATGGTGAAGGCGGCCCTGGAGCAGTTGGACATTCGTGTGGGGGGCGTGCGACCGCCGCTTGTCGACGCGACGCCCGCCGAAAAGCGCGAGTTGCGGCGGGTGCTGGCGAAGGTTGCGGAACTGCCCGCCTTGCATTGATGGTTGTGAACCGGATGAGGCGCGCAAGCCGTCGGCGCAGGGTCGGCGGCTTTCTTGTGGAAGGCGGAGCGGTCAGTTATACTGCAGGTGCGAGAGTCGACCGGAGAGCCAGGGATCGGTGACAATGCCTGCGCAGCAGACATTGTCACCGCTCCCTGAGAGGACATGCACATGGAGGTGCAAAGTTGGCAAGAAATTTTGAGGGTAAGTTGTCGATCATCCCATTGGGTGGGTTGGGCGAAATAGGGAAAAACATGACGGCCTACGTGTATGGAAACGACATGATCGTGGTGGACGCCGGATTGAAATTCCCGGAAGAAGAAATGCTGGGCATTGACGTGGTGATTCCCGACATCAGTTTCCTCGTGGAACACAAGCAGAAGCTGCGCGGCATTTTCATCACGCACGGCCATGAGGATCACATCGGCGGATTGCCCTACGTGCTAAAAAGCCTGCAGACACCCGTCTACGGCACCCGTCTTTCGCTCGGGTTGATCGAAGGGAAACTGCGCGAACACGGCATTCTCGACCAGGCGAAACTGGTTCCGATCACGAACGAGAGCGTGCTGAACTTCGGCGCATTCACCGTGACGTGCTTCAACGTCAACCACAGCATTCCCGGCGCGGTCGGATTTGCCATCGACACGCCGGAAGGCATGGTTGTCCAGACAGGCGATTTCAAGTTCGACCTGACACCTGTCGACGGTACGCATGCCGATTATGCAAAAATGACGGCTCTGGGAGAACGCGGCGTGCTCGCGCTGCTGTCCGACAGCACAAACGCCGAACGGGCCGGGTTCACCATGTCCGAGCGGACGGTCGGCCAGACGATCGACGAGGTGTTTCGCAGCGCTGACGGAAGGATTATTCTGGCCACATTCGCATCCAATATCCACCGGTTGCAGCAGGTGATCTATGCGGCCGAGCGGGCGGGCCGCAAGGTGGCGGTTGTGGGCCGGAGCATGGTCAACAACATCACGATCGCGCGCGATCTGGGATATCTGCACGTTCAGCCGTCCACGCTGATTGAACCGGAGGAATTGGGCCGTTATGAGCCACGGCAGTTGGCCCTGCTCACGACGGGATCGCAGGGGGAGCCGATGTCCGCCCTGACGCGGATGGCGCGCGCGACGCACCGCAAAGTGGAGATCCTGCCGGGTGATACGGTGATTATCGCGTCCTCCCCCATTCCCGGCAATGAGAAGTCGATCTCGCGCACTATCGACCAGTTGTTCCGCGTGGGCGCGCGCGTGATCTATCAGTCGGTCTCCGGTGTGCACGTCTCAGGACACGGCAGCCAGGAAGAACTCAAGCTGATGTTGAATTTCATCCGGCCGAAGTACTTTGTGCCTGTGCACGGCGAGTTCCGGATGCTGAACAGGCATGCCCAACTGGCGGAGGCGACGGGTGTGAACCCGGAGAATGTCTTCATCATGGAACTCGGCGATGTGCTGGAGTTTCAGGGCAAAAACGCGCGCCTCGGGGCAAAGGTGACGGCAGGCGCCGTGTTGATCGACGGACTCGGCGTCGGCGATGTGGGGAACATCGTGCTCAGAGACCGCAAACTCCTGTCGCAAGACGGCATTCTCGTCGTCGTGGTCACGCTTTCCAAGCAGACGGGGCAGGTGCTCTCCGGACCCGACATCATATCGCGCGGGTTTGTCTATGTGCGGGAGTCCGAAGAATTGATCGATGAGGCCAACCGCGTTGTAACAGCCACCCTGCAGCGCCTTACGACGGATAACGTGAGCGACTGGTCGGGACTCAAGACCGGCGTGCGCGACGCATTGAGCCGGTTTCTTTATGAGCAGACGAAGCGCCGGCCGATGGTCTTGCCCATCATCATGGAAGTTTGAGCCGGGATTGTCTTCGCAAGTCGCGCGGTTGGGATACAGCGGCAGCGGCGAGAGATACTACCCTCGTGATATCGGCGAGGGGTGACGGAGATGGCGGAGAAAAGGGGTTCGGGATCAAGCGCGGGCATGACGGAAGACAAAGCGGCATTGCAGCCGCCGGACGGACAGACAGATTCTCCTCCGGCCGCCACCGTGGCGGAAAATATCGAGCGGCTGGGCCAGACCAATCCTGTGCTGGATCCATCGAACATCTACTGCCTGACCATTGTGGGACAGGTCGAGGGACACGTCATTTTGCCTCCGCAAAACAAGACCACCAAGTACGAGCATCTCATTCCGCAACTGGTGGCCGCGGAACAGAATGACGCCATCGAAGGCGTGCTGGTCATTCTGAACACGGTGGGCGGCGATGTGGAAGCGGGACTGGCCATCGCCGAGATGATCTCGTCGCTGTCCAAGCCGACCGTGACGCTCGTGCTCGGCGGCGGGCATTCGATCGGCGTGCCGATCGCCGTGGCGGGCGACCGCTCGTTTATCGCCGAGACGGCCACCATGACGATTCACCCGATTCGGCTGAACGGTCTTGTGATCGGGGTGCCGCAGAGTTTTGAGTACCTGGAGAAGATGCAGGAGCGCGTGCTCAATTTTATCACCATGCACTCGCGCATATCGGAAGAGGCGCTGCGTGAACTCATGCTGAGGACGGGAGAATTGGCGAGGGATATCGGCACGACCGTGGTCGGGCGCGACGCGGTGCAGTACGGGTTGATCGACGAGATCGGCGGACTGGGACAGGCCATGACCACTCTGCGGTCTCTTATTGAAGCGAACCGGAATGGCTCCACAGGCGGTGGACTGCAATGATCTTCTGGTCGGTGGTGCCGCTGGAACAGGTGCTTGCAGGCTACGATGATCCCGCAAGCGCGCCGCAGCTGCATGTCATGCGCGTCCAGGGCGTGGACATGCTGGTCGAATCTCTGTCACCTTGGTCTGTGAAGGTTCACAGGCTGCTTTCGCCACGTCCTTCCGACTATCTCGATCCGCGCTTCGCGCCCGGCCAGGTCATCGAATGGCACTGGGATTGACGCACCGGGAAACGACGACACAGCAATGCACCGGGGAGTTCTGCCTCCTTCTGAACTTCCTTTTGAACTTTCTCTTGAAGGAAACGCGCCTCTTTCCGCGAATAGTAAGGGTTGTGTGTGTAAGGATGCGCGCGTGCGGGACGCATCCGCGCGGGCTGGGGGCTGTTGCCGATGGCGAAGTTGGATCATGCGAAGCGCGTCTTGAAATACGAGATATTTGGATTGTTTCTGCTTGTTCTGGGACTGGTGACGCTGGGCGATCTCGGCGCGGTGGGACAGTCGCTCGATGATCTGTGTGTGATGCTGGCGGGAAACTGGCACTTTCTCATTCCGCTGTATCTGCTGTGGGTTGCGTTCATCATCATGATACGGCGTAACCGCTTCCGTTTCACCTCGTTTCAAATCGGTGTCGTGATCATCGGCATGATCATCCTGGCGTGGAGTGAACTCGATCTGTACGCCCAGGCGACGACCGCATACGGCACGGGCGCCCGGCCGAATCTGCTGCATCTCACGCAACTGGGGATCGCGTCGTTGACGCAGTCCCTGCATGTCGTGCTGGTCGCGCCCGCCGGCACATTGCCGCCTGAAAATGCGGGAGGAGGAATGGTCGGCTACACGCTGTTCACGGGATTGAAGTACCTGTTTGCCGTCACGGGAACGCTGCTTGTCCTGGTCGCGGCGACGATTGTGGCGTTGATCCTGATCACGCGCCGGTCGCTTGTCGCCACGATCGAACGCGGTTCGCGCTACTTTGAACAGCGCTTTGACCGCGGTTGGGCGCGCGCGATGCGCGTGCTTGCCCGCGCGCTCGGTGCATCGGCGGACCGGGCGGCGCGGCGCAAGGCGGAGAAACCCGCCTTGCGCCCTGAAGAAAACGGACCAGGCGCCGACGGGGAGGACTTTGCAGAAGATGCCGCGGACCGGGCGCGACAGGATTCTTCCGGGCGCTGGTTCGCTCGGCGCAAAAAGCTGCGCGGCAAAACGGCGTCGGCAAAGGAGGCGGCGCTGGTTAGTGATGCGGCGCCGGACGGAGTCGCACCGGCCGCGGTCGAGCAGGAGACGTCCTTTCCTTTTCCCGACTTTGGGACGAGCTTCCCGGCAGAGCCAGTATATGAAGACTTTTTCACATCGGCCGACGGCGGCGACGCGCAGGCTGTCGATGAGGATGGGCGCGCGCCGGACGCAGTGGACCAGACGGCGTCGGCGGACCGGTTTGAACTCGACGAGAGCACGGGCCGCCTGCGCATGAAACTGCCTCAGCCCGAGACTTCACCCGTGTTGCACGATCCGCCGGGCGGATTGAAACAGGGGACGGTTTCCGCCACGGACGCGAACGCTTTGCCCGAGGATCAGGACAGGCCCTACCGGCTGCCGGATGCGCGCATCCTGGATCGCGGGGCTTCGCGCCGTACGGACGGCGCGGGAGCCGACAGGGAATTGCAGGCAAACGCGAAAAAACTTCAGGAGACGATGGAGAGCTTCGGCGTTCAGGTGAAAATACTCGGGTTCAGTCGCGGGCCAGCCGTCACGCGTTACGAGATTCAGCCCGCCATGGGGGTCAAGGTGGCGCGCGTGGTGAGTCTTTCCAACGATCTTGCGTTGGCGCTTGCCGCACGGGACATCCGGATGGAGGCGCCCATTCCGGGGAAATCGGCGATCGGCATCGAGGTGCCCAACCGTGAGGTGTCGCTCGTGATGTTTCGCGAGGTGATGGAGGCTGTAGCTTTCACACAGTCCAGGAGCCTGCTCACGGTCGCGCTGGGGAAGGACATCGCGGGCAACACCATCGTCGGGGATCTGGCGAAGATGCCGCACATTCTCGTGGCGGGGGCGACCGGTTCGGGCAAGAGCGTGTGCATCAACAGCATCATCGCGAGCATCCTGTTTCGCGCCAAACCGGATGAAGTAAAATTCATCATGATCGATCCAAAAATGGTGGAGCTCGGCGTGTACAGCGGCATCCCCCACATGTTCTCACCCGTCGTGACAGAGGCGCGCAGAGCCGCGGCCGTGCTGCGCAAGGTCATTGCCGAGATGGAACACCGCTATGAACTCTTTCACGGCGCAAAAGTGCGCGATCTTGAGCACTACAACGCGTTTGCAAAGAAAAACGGCAAGCCGGCGCTGCCGCTGATCGTCGTCATTATCGATGAATTGGCCGACCTGATGATGGTGGCGCCGGGAGATGTGGAGGACGCGATCTGCCGCATCGCGCAGATGGCGCGCGCGTCGGGCATCCATCTGGTGGTCGCGACGCAAAGGCCGTCGGTGGACGTGATCACCGGACTGATCAAATCGAACATTCCGTCGCGCATCGCGTTTGCCGTCTCTTCCGGCGTGGATTCCCGCACCATCCTCGACGGTTCGGGCGCGGAGAAATTGCTCGGCCGCGGCGACATGCTGTACCTTCCTGTCGGCGCTCCCAAGCCGCTGCGCGTGCAGGGCGCCTTCCTGTCGGAACCCGAAGTGGAACGGCTGATCGACTTCGTCAAGGGCCAGCAGGACGCGAGCTATGTGGATGATCTCACGCAGTTGGACAGCGATCCGTCTGCCGTCGTGAATGACCTGGACCCGCTGTTCGACGAGGCGGTGAAACTGGTGGTGGAAGCCGGGCAGGCGTCCACATCGTTTCTTCAGCGCCGGTTGCGCGTCGGTTACTCTCGGGCCGCGCGCCTGGTCGATTCGCTGGAGCAGATGGGAATCGTCGGCCCTTTTGACAACAGCAAGCCGCGGGAAGTGCTGCTGTCGCACGAGGAGTGGTTGAGTCGCCAGTCGGAAAGCTCGGGGTGAGGGGACGCGGGATCGCCAGAATTTCGGCAGGCGGCCCTATTTCCCGGGACATGTTGTGCGCGGACTCGGAATAGACATGGGGTGTGGGCCGCCTGGCCCTGGGGGACATGGGATAAAGTCCGCACGGCAGGCGCCCCAATTCCCTTCACGTCTTTCTGGCAGGGGGTGCGTGATGTACAGGCGGTTTCAGACACGCTCCGCATCGTTGCGCGCACGCGAAACAGACCGGCTCTCGCCGTCTGATATGCGCAGGAGAACCGTCCTGCCAGCGCTCGCGGCGCTCGTCGCCGGATTGGCCGTGCTGGGGGATGTGCTGCTGCTGCCGCACTCGTCTTCCACGGCGAGTGCGCCGCGACAGACGGCCGTGAACCAGACATTTTCGGAGCGCGCTGTCTCCAATATCACGGAACGCGCGATTGTCGATACGCTGACCGCCGCCGCGCCCCAGGTGGATGAACTGTACATACAGCGGCAGCGGGACGGGGGACTCGCTTTGTTCGCGACGGCCAGCCTGCGCGGCTACGGAGCGACATACGCGGTGGCGGCCGGAATTGCCGCACAGTACCTGGTGGCCGCGTTTCGCCAGTTGCACCCGTATGCGAAAGTCGATTTTGCCGATATCTACATCGAATCGGACGGACATTACATTTTCGCGGCAGGATTGGGGCATACCGCCATGGACAAACTGGCGACGCAGGTGTTCGCATCCGACCAGGGCGCTCTGCTGACGGCCGATCTGGCGCGCCTGGATCACTATACGGGGCCGCTTGTCGATCAGGCGTACGCGCAGTACAAAGCGCCCTGAGAAGTCGGTTGGTGCGTGCCACATGCTTTGTTTCATGTTAAAATCGATGATAATAGAGCCAGGGGAGAGGACAGCCGGGTGGGCACAGAGGAATGGTATTTCGAATATCATATCCATCGCGACCGTTTCGGCCTGCTCGGGGATATCGCGTCCGTTCTTGGCATGCTTGAGATCAACATTGTCACACTGAGTGGCGTGGAAGAGAAAAAACGCGGTTTTCTCCTGCAGACGGACGAGCCTGCGCGCATCGAGGCGCTGCAGCAATTGCTGCGCGGCGTATCGGATATCACCGTTACGGCGCTGCGTCCGCCGACGCTGCTGGACCGCCTTGCGCTGAGGCATGGCCGCCTGATCGAACGCGAGATCGGCGAGAGCAAAACGTACAAATTCACTCGCGACAATCTCGGCATCCTGGTTGATTTTATGGGGGAACACCTGAAAAAAACGGGCGGCCAGGTGATGGGCATCCGCGGGATGCCCCGGGTGGGCAAGACGGAATCCATCGTGGCGGCAAGTGTATACGCGGGGAAACGGTGGACATTCATCTCGTCGACGCTTTTGAAACAGACTCTGCGGACAAGCCTTGAGGAAGATGAGCTGAATTGTGACGATCACGTGTATATCATTGACGGCATCGTGTCCACAATGAGAGGAAACGAGGACCACATGCGCCTGGTGCGGCGGGTCCTGCGACTGGATGCGCCGAAAGTGATTGAACATCCGGACATGTTCGTGCACAAAACGGAGTATACGTGGGCTACTTTTGACCGCGTGATCGAATTGCGGAACACCGCGGAGGAAGAGATCACGTACGAGGCGCTGTTGCACCAAATGTAACGGAGGTGGCGATTTGCAAGCTGACGGTTCCGGATTTCGCGGCGCGGGCGGATCCGAACTGGTTCGCCTGCGTGAACTGGGGGAATTCTTGCGCAGAACGCGGGAATCGCTGGGGCTTACGATAGAAGAGGCGGTCGAGGCGACGAAGGTGCGCGGACGTTACCTGACCGCGATCGAACACGGGGATCTGCGCGTACTGCCGGGTAAAGTGTACGCGCGCGGCTTTGTCCGCAGTTACGCCGAGTATCTCGGCTTGGACGGCGACGAAGTGACCAATCTGTACCTTGGCTTCCAGCGCGACGAGAACAGGCCGCTTGTGCCGCAATCGCAGGCCGCGCGCAGGAACGGGAGCGAATCGCCGCGCCCGGCGCGGCGAAGGCGCGGGTACGGGCGCGCCCTGGTGGAGGCGATCGGCCTGCCGTTTCGCAGCAGGAGCGGCCGTTTCGGTCTGTTCACGCTTGCGGTGGTCGTCTTTACGGCGTTATCCCTGCATTACGAATGGGGCGGATCGACCCCGCCCGCGGCAGGCACTATCCCGACGACGCAACCGACGCCGGGTACTGCGTCTGGCGCCAGCGCCCATCCGGGTGGAGCGGATCCTGCGGCCGCACACACGCATCCGCCGCAGGCCGCCGGTGGACAGTCGGTCGCTTTGACACGGCTTGGCGCCGATTCCTCCGGGGCGTCGTATCAGGTGACGGGAGCGGGGCCGATCCGCCTGAAATTGACGACGGCTTCAGGCCGGTGCTGGACGCAGGTCGTGGCGGACGGCAAGGCCGTGTTCGCTCAGACGATCGCGCAGGGCCAGACGATCACGTTCTCCGCCCGGCAGTCGCTCAAGCTGCTGCTTGGCGCGGCGCCGGTCGTCAAGCTGACGGTCGACGGTCTGCCCGTG
>JAKACR010000101.1 GCA_021821225.1 Bacillota bacterium
ACAGACAGGGACCGTCATTTTCACCGCGCACGGCGTCTCGCCCGCCGTGCGGACAAAGGCGGCTGAACGCGGACTACGGATCCTCGACGCCACCTGTCCCGACGTGACCCGCACGCACGACCTGATCCGCGAGCGCGCGGCGCTTGGTTACGACATCCTGTACATCGGCCGCAAGGGTCATCCCGAACCGGAGGGAGCCGTGGGCGTCGCGCCGCGCGCCGTCCATCTCGTCGAGACGAAAGACGACGTGGACAAATTGCGGATTGACAACCCGCGGATCGCGGTCACTAACCAGACCACACTCAGTCAGTGGGACACGGCCGCGCTGATGGATTACATCAAGGAGCGTTACCCGCAGGCGGAGGTCTACAACGAGATCTGTCTCGCCACCCAGTTGCGCCAGCAGGCGGTCGCAGAGCAGGTGCAAGACGCGCAGTTGTGCATCGTGGTCGGCGACCGGCGCAGCCACAACTCCAACCGTCTCGTGCAGGTGGCGCAGGAAATCGGCGGCACTCCGGCGCGGCTTGTCGGCAGCGTCACAGACATCGACCCCGCATGGCTTCGCGACATCGCCACCGTGGCTGTTTCGGCCGGGTCCTCCACGCCGAGCCCGGTCACGAAAACGGTGATCCAGTATCTCGAACAGTTTGACGGGCACGACCCGTCGACATGGCTTCCGCCAATCGAGCATCATCCGCCAGCCATCCTGCCGCGCGCGCACCGCGCGGCGAAAGAGGACATGGGATAAATTCCGCACGGCACCGGCATCACACGTTCCCAAGGGAAAGACAGCAAAGTCCTCTGGACAGGCGATATCATTCCCGTCATGAGGCGGCGTCAGGTGCGGAGCCACCTGGATACAGCATGCCTGTTCACATCCCGGTTCATCGCGGCGATGGCGGTGGTGATCGGGATGCCTTTGGGGCACACCTGAACGCAATTTTGCGCATTCCCGCATTCGTGAATGCCGCCTTCGTCCATGAGGGCTTCCAGCCGTTCCTCCTTGTTCATCTCGCCGGTCGGGTGCATGTTAAAGCGCATGACCTGCGGCATGGCGAACGGTCCGATGAACGCCTGTTTGTCATTTACGTTGGGACACGCTTCCTGGCAGGCGCCGCAAGTGATGCACTTCGACAATTCATACGCCCACTGCCGGTCGTCCTCCGCCATGCGCGGTCCGCCGCCGAGGTCGTACGTACCGTCGATCGGCACCCACGCCTTGATCTTCTTCAGCGTCTCAAACATGCGCGACCGATCGACCACCAGATCGCGCACGACAGGAAACGTGCTGATCGGCTTGATGCGGATTGGTTGCGCCAGTGAGTCAATCAGGGCGGCGCACGACTGGCGCGGCTTGCCGTTGATCACCATGGTGCAGGCTCCGCACACCTCTTCCAGGCAATTCGATTCCCAGACGACCGGTCTTGTCGCCTGGCCCTTCGCGTTGACCGGGTTGCGCTGGATCTCCATCAGGGCGGCGATCACATTCATTCCCGGACGCCACGGTACGGAAAATTCCTCTTCATAAGCCGGGCTCTTTGCGTCATCCTGCCGCAGGATCACTAAGCTGACCGTTTTGGTTTCAGTCCGCTGTTCCGTTGCATTCACACTTTCGCCTTCTCTCCCGATTCATGACAACTTGATTCGCCCGCCATGCCGCACGAATCCCGCCGACGGCAAAGCTGCCGCGTCGTCCTATATTATACCGTTTCGTCAACAGGAACATGGATGACGTGGATCACGTTTCTGCGGAGAAAAAGGGTGATAATGAGTTGATGAGATCCGCACGGTCGGCTTTTTCTGCCGACGGCGGGACAATTACTCTGAAAAGTGGGGTGGACAGCCATGCGCGTCAGAGAGCACTTTCTGTTGGGCACAGAGAAGGTGACGATTTCCGTGACGGCCAAGGACGACGACGCTCGCATCCAATTGTTTGAAACGGCAATCGAGACGATCCTGGTACGCTATCAGGAGGAATTTGGAGCGAAGCAGTGCAAAGATCTTCTGTCGCGGATCGCCGCGCTCGATGTCGCGGCGCCAAACTGGCGTCTTTCTCCCGACCAGTCGTGCTGGAACGAGACGCAGCGCCTGGGGGAGCGGTGATAAAGTCCACTGCACAGGCGACCTGATTCCAGACATAACGTTTGAGGCTTCAGTCAAACGTTATATCTGCCGTTTCCCGCCTGTGGAAGCTTGGGTAATCCCATGTCCCAAGGGGACATGGGATTACCTCCGACCGTACCCGGATCACGCCAACTGTTTTGCGGCTCAGATGTAGTTCAGATCATCCGTGCGGGGCAGCGGGATCTGAAGGCCGTCCGGGCCAAAAAACCAGGCGGATAGTTCAGCGAAGCCGCGCAGCGTCATATCCCGCACCGCTTCTCCCTGTTTCGCGCCCTGCGGCCAGCGGACGGTCCACTCCTGCGCGGCGCTCTCCCGCAGGGAGGGAATGACGCCATAGCGCTCGACCAGCGCCGGTCCAAACTCTTTTAAGAGCATTTCCGGATTCAGCACGCGCAGCGTCCCCTGGTTGGACCCCTCTTCCATGAGCACCCCCGCCCGCCGCAACAGCGAGCGCAGAGTCAGGTCGTCTCGGTTCGCGTACAGCCGAGCAGCGGGCGCGCCAAATCCGTCTTTGGCCGCCTGCGCAAGCGCGAACAGAGCGTCGCGGGCGCCCGCCCATTCGATGAGATGGACGGGTGCGTTCGCCCGGTTCGGGAGTGCGGCAATCGCATACGCGACCATCCGACCGTCCTGCTCCGCCGCGAACACCGCGGGCGAATGTGGCGCGGCGCGGAAGTGCGGCGCCGCAAGCGAGCGCAGCAAGCCGCGCATCTGCTCGGGCGTGCGCGCGAAACGCCGCGGTTCGGCCGTGTACAGACTGTGCAGCGCCTCCGCCGCTTCCTCGGGCACCACGCGGCGCACGGAAAACGGCGCAAACAACGAAGCATCCGCCGACGCATCCAGCCACGCGGCGTAAAACGCGCCAAAATCGACACACCCAATCCGCCGGTAGATGGACAGCCCGCCTGAGACGAGCAGAACGCTCGTGTCGGCCGCAAAATCGGCCAACACCCGCTCGATCATAGCCGACGCAAAGTGGCGCCCGCGATACGCGGCATCTGTGCAGACTGATCCCATGGAGGCAACGGAAATCCGCACGCCGCAGGTGACCACACTACCCGGCATCATTCCCACCAGCCCGACGGGGCGTCCCGCGTCCTCCACATAGTACAGATTCGCGGCGTTATCGCCGCCAAACATCAGGGGAAACTCCTTTGGCATACCGGTTCCCGGTTCGATATCCGGGCGAAACACCCTGTCCGACAACCTGCCGAGCGCCTCCACCTCATCGGGTGTGGCGCGCTTGACAACCACCTGGTCCACGTTCATTCTTCAACCTCTCTCGCGACAGTTTTAGAGGTCGTTCAAAAAGGGGGCAGAACTCTTTTTGAACAGGCTTATTTGGATTGCGCCGCGTATTCCCCATCATCGGCGCGTCCGCGCAGTTGCAGTCGCTCAGATGCTCACGCCGCCAATCGCCCGCGCCCACAGGCCTGCGCGTTCAAACGCCAGCACGGCGGCGCCAACGAGCGGCGCCGCATCGCCGAGCACGCCTGGCAGGATCGGCGGCGTTTCACTGCGCAAATGACGCAAGCGACGCCCCAGCTCGTCCTGCACCAAAGCGATGAACGCAGGGTCTCCGGAAAACATTCCCACCAGAATCACAGCCTGCGGATCGGTGAGATTCACCAGGGAGGCGAGGCCCGCTCCGAGCATCGCGGCGGTCGCGCGCAGTGCTTCGCTTCCTTTCGATTGCGCGAGTTCACTCAGCAGCGCACGGCGATCGGACCCTTCCAGCAGTTCCTCCCAGTCGGCGCCTATATCCCGCGCCTCCTCCACCAGTCTGCGCTTTACAGCAGACCAGCGAACAAACTGTTCAAGGCATCCACGTCCCCCGCACGCACATCCCCGTCCCAATCGATCGTCACGTGGCCGAACTCTCCCGCATTGCCGAGAGTGCCCAGAGCCAGCCGCCGGTCGACCAACAGTCCCGCTCCCACCGCACGGTCGACCAGCACATACGCGAAGTTGTCGAGTCCTCTTCCGGCGCCCGCACATCTTTCGCCAAGCGCCGCGGCATTCACGTCATTTTCTATCCAACTCGGTACCCCGAATGTCTGTTCAAGCGACTCCGCCAAGGGAATGTCCCGCCATCCGTAGTTCGCCGCGCTGACGATTGCGCCGGCCTGACGATCCAGCAAGCCGGGCGCAACCACCCCGATACCGACAACCGTGTGCGGACTGCGTTCCTGCAAAAGCCGCTCCACCGCTTCATGGGCCGCGGCCAGACAGTCGGCGCGCTGTATAAGGGCAGGTCGATCCGCATGTCCGACTGGAGCAGCAGGTTTGTCCACGCCGCCGTTACGCGGTCACCCTCGACACCGACAGCCACGACATGGCGCGCATCCCAGTCCACGTCAAGCAGGTTGGACTTGCGGCCGCCGTTTGAATGACCCGCGCGACCTCCCGCACAATTCCTTCCCCGCTCAGTTCTCCGACCGCGCTTGTGACGGTGCTCGGGCTCAACTGGACCATCCGGGCGATCTCGGCGCGCGACACAGGCGCTTGCTCCACAAGCATCTGCAGCACCAAGCGCCGGTTGATCTCCTGGATCGATTTGAGATCGCCTGCGCCACCGGCCATATTGCACAAAATCCCTTTCCAACTTCGTTTCTCCAGTAAAGAAACCAAGAATCCATCCTGAATATAGCATGAAAACAAGAGTTGTCAACACAATTACGTATTAACAATCTCTCCTTCCATGACTCAGTTCCGGGGCAGTCCACTCTCCTCCCATCCGATCTAATCCTTGTGATTGTCGCGTTGATACAACTGACACGGTAGTTCGGTTTTTTGTCGCAGGCAAAACGCGAACTTCCCCAGGAAGCGATGTGGCCGAATCCGCCGGGGACACCGGCCGAACCGGTCGTTTCACCGGATGAACAGCCGCGCTCCGGCTGCGCCAAGCCCGTACGCCGCGAGTCCGACGATGATGCCCGCAAACATCATTTCGAGTCCTCCCGCCCACCACAACCGGCCCGTCAATTTGCTCTTGGCCGCTCCGACGACAAAATGGGCGATGATGCTGACGATGGCGGCCAGCCAGAAACCCGGCACGCCGGCGACAAACAGCAGCGGAAACAGGGGAATCATGCCGCCGATCCACGTCGATATCCCGCCAAACAGCGCGGAATCCAGCGGCCGCTTGCGGTGGTCGCCGTGAAACCCGTGTTCCATCACCAGCAGCAGGCGGACGATATTTTCCGGTTTGTCCGCGATCCGCTGGCTGATCCAGCCCGCTTCGCTATCCGTGAAGCCAAGCGCCGTGAAGTGGCCGCCAAGCAGGGCGAGCTGTTCCTCCGGATGCTCGTCGTGCGCGACAAATTGCCGCCGACGCACGTTGTCCACCAATTCATTTTCCGACTTGGCGGCGAGCCACGCCCCCGCCGCCATGGACAACCCGCTCGCGATCACGCCGAACATGCCTGACATCAGGATGAATTGCCGGCTCGCACCATAGCCGGAAACGCCGGCGATGATCCCGAAAATAGCTGCAAGCCCATCGTTGATCCCATAAATAGAATCGGACAGCCAATACCTTACATTCATCAGGTGCCTCCCACGATCTCACGGTATAAGAGGTTGTTCAAAAAAGGGCAGAACTCCCCGGCGCATGGCGGAGATATCGCCAAAAACACGACAACGCCGACAGGATACATGATAGCTGGAAGCGAGGGAGGAGGCGAGACGCAAAAGAACAAACCAACAATAGCTCAAATGGACTATCCCAGTCCAAAAATGATTCTGTGCAAAACTCGAAAGATATCGGACACGACGGTATTTGCCTGTGAAATCTAGTTTATTCCATGCAAACCAGTCAACTATCATCCTGCATCTGGCATACGGTGGACAGATGGTCTATAATCTGCAAAGGGGTTATGTACAGTCTAGCAGGGGAGCGACCGATATCCATGCATCCAAAGCTGCGACAATTATCGGATTCTATGCGCGTATTCCAGACCAGCTATCCGGAGGACACCTGCCTGGTGATCACCGATAAGGAACAGGTGATCGACTATCTGCCCGGTCAGACGATTGATCTCCACCTCGCGATCGGCACAAGAATTGACCAGATGCGCGGTACGGTGACCGAAAAGACGCTGGAAAACGATGTGCGCCTGCAGGAGGAGCGCGGACCGGAACGCTACGGCTTCTCCTACATCGCGACCTCCGTTCCCGTGCACGATGACGACGGCGCCCTGATCGGCGCGCTCGCCGCCGTGACCTCCACAAGCCGCAGCGATTCGTTGCGCACAAGCGCAACCGATCTGGCCGCCCTGGTCGAACAGCTTTCACAGGCCACCGACGAGATCGCGAACGGATCGCTGCAGATCGCTGAAAACGCGCTCTCCTCCTCGGCGCTCTCCGGCGCGATGGAGACGGGCATCAGCCAGGTGAACGAGATTATTCAGTTCGTCGAGGAAGTCGCCACCCGTTCCAACCTGCTCGGCTTAAACGCCGCGATCGAAGCTGCCAGGGCGGGCGAAGGCGGCCGCGGCTTCGCCGTTCTCGCGGAAGAGATCCGCAAGATGGCGGACCAAAGCAAGAAGGCGGCAAAAGACATCAAGAAACAGCTGGAAGCGATCGCGACGGGGGTTCACGAATTGAACCGCGCAGCGCAGGAGATTGCGGCGACGACACAGCAGCATTCCGCAGGAGTGCAGGAACTGAAGGCGCTCTACTCGCACATGGCGGGTATGGCGGAAAAACTGTCGGGCGACGCCGACTTTGCCCGGAAGGATGCGGTTGCGGCCGAGCAGTGAGAAACCGGATTCCGACTGTAGTTTTGTCACACTTCGAACGAACTTTTGAGTGACACCACACGGTTGAACACCAGTTGTCCAGGGGCCGAGTGTTCCGGATCAACGCTGAAGTACCCATGCCGGAAGAACTGGAACCGCTCGAACGCGCGCGCGTCCGCGAGACCGGGTTCCACGAAGCCGCGCAGGGTTTCGCGGGATTGCGCGTTGACCCGCTGCAAAAAGGCGTCGCCTTCCTCTTGCGTTTCGCCTCCAAACAGCGGCTCATAGAGCCGGAACTCGGCGGGGACCGCGTGCGCCGCCTCCACCCAATGGATCGTGCCTTTCACCTTCCTCCCCGCAAACCCGGACCCACTCTTCGTTGCCGGATCGTATGTGCAGCGTAGTTCGACGACATTTCCCGCGCCGTCCTTGACAGCCTCGCGACAGCGGAGGAAGTAGGCGTGTTTCAGCCGCACCTCGTTGCCCGGATGCAGACGATGGTACTTCGGCGCGGGGATTTCCATAAAATCATCACGTTCAATGTAGAGTACGCGCGAGAAAGGGATCCTTCTGCCGCCCAGGTCCGGATTTTCCGCGTTGTTCTCCGCATCCAGCCACTCCGTCCCGCTCTCCGGATAATTTTCAATCACGACGCGCAGCGGGCGCAGGACGGCCATGGTGCGAGGCGCCTTGTGCTTGAGATCCTCACGGATGAAGTGGTCCAGCATCCGCCCGTCCACCGTACTGTTGCTTTTGGCGACTCCGATCTCACGTGCAAACGCCCGCAACGACTCCGGCGTCACACCCTTGCGCCGCATGCCGGCGATCGTCGGCAGGCGCGGGTCGTCCCAGCCGTCGACGATGCCTTCATCGACCAGCAGCTTGAGCTTGCGTTTGCTCATGACGGTGTCCGTCATGTCGAGACGGGCGAACTCATACTGGCGCGGCGTATGGGACGCCCCGCATTCGCGCACCACCCAGTCGTAAAGCGGGCGGTGGTCGGCGAATTCCAGCGTGCAGACCGAATGCGTGACGCGCTCGATCACATCCTCCAGCGGATGGGCGAAATCGTACATGGGGTAGATCGGCCACGCGTCGCCTGTCCGATGATGGCTCACGTGTGAAATGCGGTACAGGACCGGATCGCGCAGATTGAGATTGGGCGAAGCCATGTCGATGCGGGCGCGCAGGACCTTCGTCCCGTCAGCAAACTCGCCGTTTCTCATCCGTTGGAACAGATCCAGGTTTTCTTCGACGCTCCGATTGCGAAACGGACTCTCCTGCCCCGGCGTGGTGAGCGTGCCGCGCGTCTCGCGGATCTGGTCGGCCGTCAACTCGCAGACGTACGCCCTGCCCCTGCGGATCAGAAGGAGCGCATACTCGTACATCTGCTGAAAGTAATCCGACGCAAAGTGCATCTCGTCCCAGGAAAACCCCAACCAACGAACGTCTTGCTCGATCGCCTCGACATACTCCCTGCTCTCCTTGAGCGGATTGGTGTCGTCAAAGCGCAGGTGTGTGCGCCCCCCGACCTCGGCCGCCAATTCGAAATTGAGACAGATCGCCTTCACATGGCCGATGTGCAGATAGCCGTTCGGTTCGGGTGGGAAGCGCGTCACCACCTCCGTCACCCGCCCGGAGAGCAGGTCCTCCTGGACAATATTTTTGATGAAATTCCCACTGGAAGTCGCCACCAGTTCCAACTCGATCACCCATTGTGACAGGCGGACCCATGCCCGGTCTCCGGTTGGTCCGCCTGAACGATATTTTGTTGTCATTAAACCACGCCGCATACAAACGAGGCAAATCTGCGCCCGCCGTCATCCGGATGAGCACACGCCGCAAAGCTCCGCATGCCGAAAGCACGATATCAGATGATCCATGACCATCCCGGTCGCCTGCATGTGCGCATAGCAGACGGTCGGTCCCACAAACGTGAAACCGCGCCGCTTCATGTCCTCACTCATGGCGATCGACTGTTCCGTCACGGCCGGCACGTCCGCCAGAGCCGGCCAATGGTTCACAAGCGGCCGATCATCGACAAAGCGCCACATGTACTCGGAAAACGTGCCGAACTCCTCGCGCACCCGCAAAAAGGCCCGGGCATTCCCGACGGTCGCGAGAATCTTGCGCCGATTGCGGACGATTCCCCGGTCATTCAACAGGCGAAACACATCCACATCCGTATAATCCGCCACTTTTTCGGCGTCAAAACCGGCAAACGCCGCCCGGTAGCGCTCGCGCTTTTTCAGGATCGTATACCAGCTCAACCCGGCCTGAGCGGTTTCCAGCACCAGAAATTCAAACAATCTTCTGTCGTCCCGTACGGGAACGCCCCATTCTTCATCGTG
>JAKACR010000102.1 GCA_021821225.1 Bacillota bacterium
CACATCCAAACAGGGACGTCTTTTCCTTTCTATGTGTCATCTGATCTATGGACAGTATAATCAGCTATTCTTGGACACGCAATTCCGTCAACTATCGGGCTCTATATCTCAGCGGAAACATTCAAGCAAGGCGGACAAACAGTATGAGATTGACTGGAGATCAGACAGGAAAACGCAAGAACATGTAGAAAGCCTCCAAGGGGTCTAAACCCAAGGAGGCGATGCCACTGTGACTCATGCAATATGTGCTAAACTTCAATGGGATGGAAGTGGCTCCACAGGGCGTATAGTGGACCCAGAAAACTAGACAAGAGACCGCCATGTGCGGCGCATCCGCACACCAGCAAACCATGAAAATGCGATTGAATCAGGCGGCGCAGATGGCGAGGTACAGATCTGCTCGCATTTTCAAGATAGAGAGGGGCCATTTAAGGTGTGATCTTGCGTAGAAGTGAAGCCTGGCACCAGCCTCGGGTGAGTAGACCAGACCCAAGGCGCCGACCCATCCCGTGAGTCTACCTCCACGTGTTGCGGTACAGTGCTCCGGTCTGGATCTTCTACTCTCGACCCGGGAACTCGCTACTGTCTGGTGCAGCTTCCAAGGATCAAGAAAGAAAACAAGAACCTGTCGCGCAATAAACGGCTCTCGTCCCCCAATCCCCTTGTCGATGAGAGGGGAGATTTTTCATGCAATTCCTCGAATCACAGCTACCCTGGGACGTGGCATGCGGCAATGCTCTCGATGTGTTGCGGTCGCTCCCGGACGAAAGCGTCCAGACTTGCATCACCAGTCCCCCGTATTTTGGACTTCGCCTTTATTCGGACGATCCACAGGAAATCGGGCAGGAAGAAACAGCGCCCCATTCGGGTGGATTCTCTTCCCACCTTCGCTTGGACGGGGCGCGAGGCGAAACGTCCGGCCACATCATTCCAGCACGGAATCCTGAAACCAAAGGACTTGGTGGGGGTCCCTTGGCGTGTGGCATTTGCGCCGCAGGCGGATGGATGGTGGTTGCGCTCGGACATCATATGGAATAAACCGAACTGTTTACCTGAATCTGTTAGGGATAGACCGGCATGCAGTCACGAACACATTTTTCTGCTGGCGAAGTCACTGACCTACTATTACAACGCGGACTCGATTCGCGAGCCGTATGTCAACAGCGACCCGAACCCGCCGTGTGGGTCCAAGGGCATCACAAACAATCGGCTGAACAGCGGTCGGCGCAGTGGAAACAAAGAACGCTTCATCATGGAGGAGACCAGCGATCCGCGCGGACGGCTTAACGGTCACTTGGGAAGCGGGATTCCATGGGACGAAGATAATCGCGGTCGCAATAAACGCGATGTATGGAGCGTTTCGGTCAAGGCATTTCCAGGCGATCACTACGCCACGTACCCAGTAAATTTGATCGTACCGTGCATCCTAGCTGGTGCGCCGGAGGGCGGCGTTGTCCTCGATCCGTTCTGTGGATCCGGGACGACTGGTGTGGCGGCCATCCGGCATTTGCGCCGTTTCCTTGGGATCGAGCTGAATCCGGACTATGTAGAGATGGCGAAGCGGCGGGTCGCGAACGATTCGCCGCTGGTGCAGATGCTGTTTTGATATTTGTCCCCGTCCCTCCTCTCGGTGAAAGGGGGACTTTTCGTACGGTTCTTCGAAGCGTTTTCCGGCGTGGGCGGTTTCAGAGCGGGCGTCAGGGATTTGGGATGGGAGTGCGCCGGTTGGATTGAGATCGACAAGTATGCTCGGAAATCCTACGCCGCCATTTTCCCTGAGTCGGGCAAGGAGTGGAACGCCGAAGATATCACGCAGGTATCGGAAGAGGCTGTGAAGAGCATCGGGCCCATCGACGTGATGATGGGAGGGAGTCCCTGTCCGCCATCTTGACTTGCAGGCGCCCGCAAGGGATTCGACGATGTACGTGGAACGCTTTTCTTTGGGTTCGCACGGTTCGCCAAGTGTCTTCAACCGTCTTGGCTGATCTTCGAGAATGTGGATGGATTGCTCAGTCATGACCGGGGCCGTACCCTGGAAATCGTTTTGCGCACGCTCAATGAGTTTGGGTACGTGGTGGATTTTCATGTCTATGACGCTATGGAATTTGACGTACCGCAGAACAGAAACCGTATCTTTGCGGCGCTTCCGCGCTGTCTGAGCAGGAGCAAAGGGATACGGGCGGCTGGCACGGACCCGGCGGTTGGCACGGATCAGACCGGCTCTCCGGGGAGTAGCCCGCATGATCGCCTTCCACCCCTCGCCTGAAGAACGGCGGCGCTGCTTGGGAATATCGTCGACGTGTGGTAGAGTGGTTTCACGGTGCACGGTGCGCACGGACGCCGTTTGCGGGTTGGATGATCCGCAGGCGGTTTTTCGAGGTGAATTGACCGGTTGAACGTGGATGATTTTTCCTATGAACTCCCCGAGCGCCTGATTGCGCAGACTCCCACCCAGCAGCGCAGCGAGTCGCGATTGCTTGTCCTTGGCCGCACAGACGGCTCCATGGAGCACGCGGCGTTCTCGGACCTGCCGCAGTTCCTGCGCCCGGGGGATCTGATCGTGGCCAATGATTCCCGCGTGATTCCCGCCCGCCTGCTCGGCGTGAAAGAAGACACGGGGGCGGCGATCGAGTGCCTGCTGTTGCGTCCGCGCGGCGAAGCGGGGGTCTGGGAGACACTGGTTCGCCCGGGGCGGCGGTTGCGGACCGGGCAGCGGGTGGTGTTCGGCGATCTGTTGACGGGAGTCGTCCGCGGCCAGGGAGAAGACGGGACGCGAATGATGGAGTTTTCTGCTGTCGGCGATGACTTCGACCGGTTGCTGGAGCGCCTCGGTCAAGTCCCGTTGCCGCCCTATATACGGGAACGCCTGGAGGATCCGGAGCGGTACCAGACGGTCTACGCGCGGACGCGGGGGTCTGTCGCGGCGCCGACGGCCGGTCTGCATTTCACGGAATCGCTGTTGCAGGATGTGCGGGACCGGGGCGTCGGGGTGGGGTTTGTCACGCTCCACATTGGACTCGGAACCTTTCGCCCGGTGGCGGTCGAACGGATCGAGGACCACCACATGCATGAAGAGTGGTTCTCCGTCGGTCCCGATGTGCTTCGGTCGATTTCGCGGACGCGGGCAGCGGGCGGCCGGGTGGTCTGCGTCGGCACCACGGCCGTGCGGGCGCTGGAGACGGCTCTTGGCATGATGGAAGATCGGTCGGCCGTTGAACAGGAGCGGCTGGAAAGCGAGGGCGTCAGCGGCTACACGCGCGCGTTCATCTACCCAGGGTATCACTTTCGCGCGGTTGACGGACTGGTCACGAACTTCCACCTGCCAAAGTCCACGCTCCTGATGCTCGTGTCGGCGCTTGCCACCCGCGAGCGCATTCTCGCCGCGTACGAGGAAGCCGTGCGGCGCGAGTACCGTTTTTTCAGCTTTGGCGACGCGATGCTCATCATTTGAATGGACGCGCTGAGCCCGGATGGGAGTTCGACTGGCTTGCACTCGCCCACTGGCTTTGAATTGATCGCGACGTGCCCGCAGACCATGGCGCGGCGTGGACGGCTGCACACGCCGCATGGCGTGATCGAGACGCCGGTCTTCATGCCCGTCGGCACGCAGGCGACCGTGAAGACGCTGAGCCCCGAGGAATTGCGGGACATCGGCGCGGGGATCATACTGTCCAATACATACCATTTGCATCTGCGTCCGGGTGAGGAGACCGTTCGGCTGGCGGGCGGATTGCACCGCTTCATGAATTGGCCCGGCGCCGTTTTGACGGACAGCGGCGGATTTCAGGTGTTCAGCCTGTCGCCGCTGCGCAGGATTTCGGAGCAGGGGGTGGAGTTTCGCTCGCACATCTCGGGCGAGAAGCTGTTCCTCAGTCCGGAAGGTGCGATGCAGATCCAGCACGCGCTCGGCGCGGACATCATCATGGCGTTCGACGAGTGTCCGCCCTACCCTGCGGAACGCGACTACGTGCGCGCCTCCACCGAACGCACGGGCCGCTGGACAGCGCGCGCGCGAGCCGCGCATGCGGTGGCGCAGGAGCGGAGCGAGGGGGCGCGGCAGCAGGCGCTGTTCGCCATTGTCCAAGGCGGCATGCACGCCGATTTGCGCGCGGAGGCGGCGGCGGTGCTGGTGGAGGGGGACTATCCAGGGTACGCCATCGGCGGTCTGAGCGTCGGCGAGCCAAAAGCGGTGATGCACGAAATCCTGGAGCAGACGACGCCGCTGCTTCCGGCGGACCGCCCGCGCTACCTGATGGGCGTGGGCGCGCCGGACGATCTGTTCGAGGGCGTCATGCGCGGGATCGACATGTTCGACTGCGTATTGCCGACGCGAATCGCGCGCAATGGAACGGTTTTCACATCGTCGGGACGGCTGAACGTGCGCAACGCAAGCTGCGCGCAGGATTTCCGCCCGCTTGACGAGGAGTGCGACTGCCACACGTGCCGCAACTACTCGCGCGCGTACATCCGCCACCTGCTCAAGGCGGATGAGACGTTCGGCATTCGGCTGACGTCGTATCACAATGTGGCTTTTCTTGTGCGCCTGATGGAACGCATCCGCGCGGCGATCGCGGCGGGCACGCTGCCGGCGCTGCGACGCGACTTCTATGGGCGCACGGGGATGGGACGTCTGTAAGACGGAGCGGGGTGCGAACGCCGCCCGCCACCATGGGGAGGGATCAGGAAATGGGAACCACGTCCAACGCGTTGGTCGGCTATGTGCCTCTCGTGGCCATTATTGGCGCTTTTTACTTTCTCCTGCTGCGGCCGCAGCAAAAGCGGCAACGGGAGCGAAACCAACTCTTGCAGTCCGTCCAGGTCGGCGACCGGGTCGTGACCATCGGAGGGCTGCACGGCGTGGTGGAGGAACTCGATACGACAACCGTGAAGATATCGGTTCAGGAGGGCCAGGTGTTGACATTCGACCGCAGCGCCATCAACCGGATCGAGCAGCGCGTGGAGTAGACCGCGCTGCCGAAGTGTCGCGGCATCGCGGCCGCCAGTCAACGCTTCAGGTTCACGCCCACCATGCCGCCAAACGCCCCGATCAACGCGAGCAGCATGATGCGCACGATGGTTTCGCCCTGGAAGGCTGCCGACAGGTCGACGAGACTGCCGACGATCGCGAGCGCGGCGCTAAAGAGCAGGGCGGACGCGCCGCCGTAGTACCAGCCGCGCGATCCTGCGCTGCGCGCGGCGAGCACGGAGCCCACGAGAACGGATATCGCGTTGATGGTATACGCCGTATAGGGCAGGGTCGTCTCGGACACGTCCGTCCAAGTGTACACGCCGGCCATCACGAGCGTCGCGACGAGGGACGTGAGAAATGCGGCAATGACCCCGAGGACAAGCGGGGAACCGTTCACGTCCGAGCGCAGATTGCTCCATATCTTCGTTTTCATGGCGCACCCCTTCACAGGCTTGTTGGCCTATATATATGAGGGGCCTGTCTCCATTTATGCGCGGGGCATCGCCCGCAGATGGTAGATCGCGAGATTTTGTGCGCGGAATTTCGCTTCGTACTCCGTCTGGATGAACGCGGCCTCGTCAGCGCGCTCCGGCGGAGGGGACGCAGGGAGTCCGCGTTCCTCGCGCGCCAGGTCCCAGCCCGCGCGTGCGAGCGACTGTACGCTCCAAGTGTAGAACTCCTCGTTGTCCGTCTTGAATTCCAGGAAGCCGCCCGGCTTGAGCCAACTCTGATAGATTTCGAGCAGCCTCCCGTGGGTCAGGCGTTTGCGTTCGTTGCGGCGCCGCGGCCACGGGTCGGAAAAATTCAGGTAGATCCCGTCGAGCGACCGCGGCGGCACCACGGACCGCAACTGCTCGAGATCCCCGTCGAAGAAGCGGATATTTGTCAATTTCCGTTCGACCGCGAGTGCGGCCGCGCGCGCGACGATCGGCGTGTATTTGTCGACCGCGATGAACCAATCCCCCGGTTGCCTCGCGGCGAGTGTGCACACGAACGCGCCGCGGCCGCACCCGACCTCCATGAACTGGCGCGTGAATCGACCGCCTGACTTGGCGTCTGACTGAGCGCCCGCCGCGTTGTCCGGAGGACCGCTCCAGGTTTCCGGATCGATCAGCAGATCGGCGGCTTGGGCGAGCAATCCGGGAACTTTGTCTTTGCCGCGAATTCTCAACGTGCTTCCTCCTCATACTAAGTCCCATACGGTCGGATCGAGGATGGGATGGCGTCTATGGTGTTTGGACCGCTGGGTGCGCTGCTGATTCGCGTTTTGGGAACCTACTTCTTCGTCCTGCTGTCGCTGCGCATCATGGGGAAGCGGGAAATCGGCAAGCTGTCGCTGTTTGACCTTGTCGTATCGATCATGATCGCGGAAGTGTCGGCGGTCAGTCTGCAGGACATGAACCTGCCCCTGTGGCACGGCCTCGTCATCGTCGCGGTGCTGGTTCTGCTGCAGATCCTCGTGGCGTACGTATCCATGCGCAGTCCGCGGATACGCACGCTGTTTGAGGGCCGTCCAACCGTGCTCATCGCGAACGGCCGGATCAATGACAGGGCAATGCGCCGCACGCGCTACAATATCGACGATTTGCTGCTGCAGTTGCGCGAGAAGGACATCGCCGCCGTGGCGGACGTCGAGTTTGCCATCCTTGAGACATCGGGCAAGCTGTCGGTCTTTCCGAAGGCGCACAAACGTCCGCTTACGCCGGAAGACCTCGGCCTCAAGCCGCGCAAGACGGTCTTGACGACGTCGCTCATTGTAGACGGACGGATTGACGATGACAAGCTGCGGGCGGTTGGAAAGTCACGGAAGTGGTTGCGCCAGCAGCTCGTCGACGCCGGCATCCCGTCGGAGCAGGCGGTGTTTTACGCTGGCTGGGACGGCGAGGCGCTCTACCTCGACAAGACGGACGGGGGAGGTGGGGGCACGGACAGGATAGGGGATGGCGGCGCGGGTGGCGACGGGCCTGTGGGGGATGGCGGTGGTGTGGGGCGCGGCAGTGACGGCGCCGGAGCCGGAGCCGCGCGCGAAACCGGATCGGGCGACGGGTCGCAGGACAAGCCGCTGCTGTGAGGGCGCCATGTGCGGCGCTATGGCGTGGGAGGGAGCGACTATCGCGGGGTGATGTCGACCCAGTTGTTCCGCCCGCCGTCGGTGTGTAAGAGAGTGTTTCTGCCGATCGGAGTTTGCACGACAGCCCAACCGCTGTTGGAAGTAAGCCATTGCGTCGCGCGGAGCGTACCCTTTACCCATCCCGGGGGTGCGTGAAGTCCAGCGCAGATCCACGACCACGTGTGATTCGCAGACAGCACGCCGAGCATCGGATAGGGGAAGGGCAGGGACAAACCGATAAATACATCCCCGCCGGGAACAGAATGAATGCCGACAATGTAACCAGCCGGAAGTTCTCTTGTCTTCCTGTGGTTTTTTGGATTATTGAAGGAACCGCCGACTGTGTTCCAGGAATGGCCGCCGTTCCGTGAATGTGCCAGCAGGTATTCCTGGCCTTGCATCGAGCCGTCAGGCGAGATAAATACGGCGTACCCGGCGCGGGGAGATGAAAATGTGATCTGATTCCTCACCTGATACACGGGATATGTGGATGGGCTCTGGGGTCCATAGAATGTTCGCTGTAGATTTTGCGGCAGGGTATACCGCAGCGCCCATGTGCTGTTGTGGCTGTCCCATTCCCAGATGTGGCTGAAGCCAATCGCGAAGATGTCGTGGGATATGGCGCCGATTCCCGCAATGCCGCCTGGTTGGGACGTGCGTCTCCAGCCGTTCCCGCTGTCTGTCGTGTGATACAGGTCGCCTTGGATCACGAGCCATCCGGAGCGGTTCGAGTTGAAGACCATCTGGGTGGCGGTGGACAGTGAATTTACCGTTTCTTCGGGACTTAGGCCGGGCTTGAGCTTGAATGTCTGCTCTGGTTGCCATGTACGCCCTCCGTCCAGGGTTTCAAGCATGGCGATATGCTCGGAAGAACCAATACCGGACAAGCCGACAAGCCACCCCTGCCTGGCATTTGTCATATGGATGTATTCCGGTGAGAATCCGGCCAGGGGTGTTGCGCGCCAAGTGGATCCGGAGTCATTCGTCTCCCAGACCGTCGCGGTTTGCCCATGGCGACCGTGCTGATAACCAACGGCCCAACCTTGGTTGCGATTTACAAATTGGAATGAGGTGATGGCGACTTGGGAATTGAGCTTTGCCACAGCACCGTTGGAGACTGCAGCGGCGCCGCTTGCGCCCGTGGCGCCGATTTTCGTCGGGCCGCCAGGTGATGGAGCGGCCGATCCTGTGTCGGGCGATGTCCCGCAGCCGGATAAGACAGTGCAAACCATGAGGGACATCGCGATCAGCACCGCCGTGATCTTCATCTGGACATCCTCCTCTGTGACGTCGCGGTTGGAGCGTGCTCCGTGTCCGTCCAGGTTGCGCCCCCGTCGCGTGTTTCAATGGGGATCGAGGACAACCCTTTTGTCAGAAGTCCAAATCCGATCTTGGGCGTGACAAACTGGATGTCCGCCACCTCCGTCAGAGGGATGTTGGTGCGCTCACGGGTCCATGATTTCCCGCTGTTCACGGTTCGCCACAGCGTCTGCGGCGCGCCAGGGGTGTAGGTGTACCACTGCGCGGCGCTTGACAGGAGCAGCCGCGGGGTGTTGGTCAGCGAGGCGAACCGACGGATCCAAATCGGTTTCCATGGTCCGAGGGGTCCATCTGCGCGAAGTACGCTCAACTTTCCCGTCGTGCCCGTCGGGAACGCATAGTACGGCAGATAAAGTTGGGTATTCCGCGCAAAGGCTTGAGGCTGCGCAGGAAAATGGATGGATTCGCCCTGGACCGGGAAACCAACGATGGCCGCCCGTCTCCAGGATACCCCGCCGTTTGAGGTAGTGAAAAGGGCGTCTATGCGATTGCCGCACCACAGCAGCCCTGTCCCCCCACGGCCCATCCACAGCCAATCTGCTCCCGGAGGTACCGAGCCGATGCGTTGTAGGGTTCCATTGTTTGTCACGCGCAGGAGTTCACCGCCTGGG
>JAKACR010000103.1 GCA_021821225.1 Bacillota bacterium
ATATCGGCGTCTCGATCTCGACGGTTCTCACGGGTGTCATCGCCGCACGCTATGGCCTGTTGCAGGCCCCCTTTGTGTACGGGGCGGCTGTCCTGCTGGTTGGTCTTGGCGCCAGTGTGCTGGTCATCCGCGAGACGCGCGGGCACGTGTTGCAGGAAGCCAAAACGAACGCATCGGCGCAGAGCCTGTCGAGAGACATGCTGGGCGAGAAGAGCGCGCATGAGCGTGTGGGCATAGGGAAGATCTTTTGGACCACGACGGTCGGGAATCCGACTTTGTCGTCGATCAGTCAGGCGGGTCTGGTGAACAAACTGGCTGACACACTGGTGTGGGCGATGCTGCCGCTTTACCTGGCGAATTTACAAGTATCGATCGTCGATATCGGACTTGTCGGAGGCATGTACACGATGGTGTGGGGATTTGCCCAGTTTGGCACCGGCATACTGTCAGACAAGATTGGGCGAAAGCCTCCCATCGTGACGGGCATGGGGCTGCTTGGCGCGGGTATCCTTGCATTTGGGCTCGGGCATGCGTTTGTCTGGTGGATGGTCACGGCAGGCGTCATGGGGCTGGGGATGGCGCTGCTCTATCCGAACCTCAATGCCGCCGTGGCTGACGTGGCGCCGCCGAAAATACGGGGCGGCGTGCTCGGCGTGTATCGCCTGTGGCGCGACGGGGGATATGCGATCGGCGGCCTGCTGCTTGGCGTCACGAGTCGCTCGATAGGCATGCTGCACAGTCTGTATCTGATCGGCGTTATTGTGCTGATTTCGATGGTCGTCCTTCTGTTTCGCATGCAGGAGACCCATCCGCGGCTACGAAAGACGGTGGCCATAGAAGATGGGGAGGGAGCGGTTCCGAGTGCGTGATTGACTTGATTTGCTGCCGAGTGGCACAATCAATGCATCGGAATCCGCAACGGTCAGGAATGCGCGATCGGTAGCATACGGAGGAATGATCATGGCAACGACGAACCCGACACGCGGCGATGCGGTCCCAACCGACATCGATTGGGCGTATAAGGCGCTGGCTGATCCCATACGCCGATCGCTGCTGGAGACGCTCGGAAAGAAGCAGTATTTCTGTCGCGTGGATGGTGAGAAGGTGAACGGGGTCTGTGTTCAGGATCTCAGCAGTTTGTTGCAGTTGCCCCAATCAACCGTCTCCAGGCACTTGGCAGTTTTGCGTCAGGCAGGCCTCGTGGGGCACCAGCAAAAGGGGATCTGGCATTATTATTTCTGTAATATCGACAGGATTCGGGCGGCGCAACAGTGGCTTGACTCTCTCGTGACGGAGGAGGAATCGGGCGCGGACATTCGGTAGTCGGGGGTTCCTCTTTCTACGCGTGACCGAAGCCCATCCGTGACATCCATTCGGACTGGCGATTGTAACGAACCGCCAGATATCCTGCTGCGGCCCCAGGCTCTTTTTCGCTGCGCTGGCGCTCCAGGGTCCAAGCGTCGTCGATGGTGCGGAACTCGTCGGGACCAACATAGAGGCCTTCCCGGACAGCCGTAGGGGGTGTTGCGAGGAGAGCGCAGATCTCCTCCAGAGTAAAAAAATGCGCGTGGCTGTAAATCGACGTCGGATCGCGCTCTACCCGTTCCCGATAGTGGCGGGCCCACGGACCGGCGCCGTGAATGAGGCCCAACACCAGTCTCCCGTTCGGTTTCAGAACACGAAACGCCTCGTTCAGGACAACGGCCGGATCCGCAACAAATTCCAGGGTGACTTGCAGGAGCACAGCATCCAAAGTTGACGAGCGCAGCGGAAGGTCGGCCAAGTCTGCTTGCAAGTAGGTTATCAACCCGTCGTCGGACGATTTGTCGCGGGCTTTGGTCAGCATGACGGGCGATTCATCGATTCCGATGACTGCGCACCCGGCATGCGCCAGGGCAATCGCATACGCACCCGTTCCACACCCGAAATCTCCTATGGCTTCGCCTGATTTCGGCGCGAGCAACTCCCATATCAAGGCGCGCTCCACCTCGTCCACGAACTGTCCCAAGGGAGTATGGCAAAATGCGTCATAACGGGATGCAACCCTATCAAAGCGCGTCATGTGGTATCCACCTTTCAGCAGTCGGGAGAACGGTGAGCTCTGTGCCTGCGCGCATAGACAGACGGTCGTAATTTACTATGCCGCGAGCCCTTGACCAACTTGACGAAAGCTGTGGGACGAAATTCCGTACACGCCCACAACGACGGCAAACATGCTTCCGCTTGCAATCATGATGATGTGGGCAGGGATGACCATGCTCAGTGCACCGAACCCCCAGTTGACAACCGACATCAGTCCGCCAGCTAAGACGTAATACACGCTGGTGACTCGACCTCGCACTTGCTCTTCCGTCACTTCTTGGATGACTGCGATCACAATGGTCATAAACAAGGTTTGTGACGAACCGATCAACACCATGCTGCCAATCGCTGCGGCGGGAGCGTGACTCAGGCCGAGCAAGGAGAGGGAGAGGCCGCTTAAAATCGCGCTGGTCCAAAACAGTTGTCCTCGCCGTTTCCGATCCCTTACACCCGCCAAAAACAGCGTGCCGAGGATGGATCCCAAGCCAACCATGCTCATCAAAACCCCGTAAAAACCTGGGCTGGCAATCAACTCATGTTTGACAAAGACCGGTAACATACCCATATAGGACATCGTCAGCGCACAGTGAAATCCAACAAGTGAAATCAGGGTGAAAATCGTCGGTGACCGCCGGATGTAGTGGAGTCCATCTGAGAGAGAATGAAGAAATCTATGTTTTGAAACTACTTTGTTCTCTCGTTGAATCAAGGTTGGGGTCTGCAACAGGAATAAAAATGCGAGGGCTCCACCGTAGAGCAACCAGCCGAAGATGTAGGCCGCGTTCACGCCGAATGCGGCTACAAGCGGGCTGGCCAGGGCGGGGCCAATGAATTCCGTTCCGCTTTGCCCGAGCGATTGCAGTGAATACGCGTTGTAGAGGTCCTCTTCCGGCACCAGGCTCGGCAACACTGTACTCACGGTGACACTCATTGCACTTGAGGCTGTTCCAAACATCAGAGTTAACACAAACATGCCAATGGCAGATAAAGCGTGGACCAGAGTCAACGCAATCAGTGCTGTCAAAACGCCAAGAATGACGAGGATGGAAACAAAAACAAGGCGGCGACGGTCTAACCTGTCGGCTAACACCCCCGCGATGGGTGCGCCAATCACATTTGGCATCAAAGACGCAAACATCATGGCCCCGGACCAAAAAGGGGAGTGTGTCAGACCGTAGACTTGCCAAGTGACTGCCAGGGTAAAGGTCCAGGACCCCGTGTTGGTCAGGACAACAACCAGCCACAACCATAGATAATTGCGTGAACGAAAGGATTGGAATAGATCCACAACTTTAGATCTCGTTCTGACACACCTCGTTTACTTTCTGTTGTTCTATTGATCAATAGATTAGTAACGTAAAAAATATACTACCTAGCGAGTGCTCTGTCAAGAAGAAGATCGTCTATTTGAAACAAGCAGTACTGTTTAATGAAGTAATTTGAGGTTTGCCAGAATAAAAAGCCACCTGGTATCGTGGTAGTTGTCCAGACAACCACAAACTCAGGAGGCTGAAGTGCTGGCGTATCTCTTGGAAAATGGCGGTCAAATTGACGTGGTAGGCATCGATGAGCAACTGTCCATCAGTGAAAAGAGTGCATGACACATCGTCAGGTCGTTGTTCCAGAGAGGAGCCCTGGACTTGGGGCAAGTTCATAGAACAACATCACAAGTTTCGGAAGCGCCTGTACAAGACAACGCGAATTCAGGGAAGACCGAAGCCACTGACACAAAAGATGAATGAACCTGAGGCCAATGATGATCCGTTTCGGTGAAACGGAAACCGAACAGCTGCCCACGCCCATTCCGACGGAAGAGGTGCGGGTATTTCTTTGTCCATGTGGGAATCCAGTGATTGCGATGATTTGACATTTCATCACGAAGGGAATAAAGTATGACATGATTCTATTGATCTACAGAATAGAGGATGAGTAGAATGGGAAATTCGGATCGCGCTTTCAAAGACGCTATCTATGAACAATTGGCTCGTGTAGGACGCGCCGTGGACCATCCTCGACGGTTGGAGCTCTTGGACCTGTTGTGTCAAGGGCCCATGACCGTGGAGCAATTGGTGCAAAAGAGCGCGATGCCGATGGGAAGCGCTTCGCAGCATTTGCAGCAACTGCGGGAGGCGAGACTGGTGCAAGCGCAGCGTCGTGGCTCCTACATGGTGTATCGGTTGGCCGATGATCATGTCTGCACCTTCTTCGTGGCGCTGCGCGAGTTGGCGGAACGCCGCTATGCGGAAATGAAAGCCATTTCGGATGAATTCTTTCAGGATCTTCATGCGCTGGAGGAAGTGGATGCGGTCACGTTACAACAAAAATTGAATACGGGATCGGTGGTTCTCCTGGACGTTCGTCCCACCGAAGAGTACACGACCGGCCATTGGCCTGGGGCTTGGTCTGTACCGCTCGACACTCTTGCGAATCGATTGGCGGACTTGCCGCGTAACCGCACGATCGTCGCCTATTGTCGTGGTCCCTACTGCGTATTGGCGCCACAGGCCGTGAAACGTCTGCGTGAAGCGGGATTCGACGCGGTGCGGCTGGCAGAAGGCCCAGGAGACTGGCTGACAAGAGGGGAACCCATGGTAACAGGAATCGAGCTTGGGGAGGAGACGTTACCGTGAGGCGGATCCCCGATATCCCGGTGTACCTGGACTACAACGCCACCACGCCGGTTGCGGCCGAGGTGGTGGCCGCTATGGCGCCGTTTTGGATGGAACAGTATCACAATCCCTCCTCCCCCTATCCCGAAGCGGCGCGCGTCCGCGCTGCGGTGGAGGACGCGCGCGCTGCGGTGGCCGCTCTGCTGGGCGCCGAAAGCGACACCATCGTATTCACCAGTGGGGGTACGGAGAGCGATCATTGGGCGCTGGAAGCGGGTGTCGCGTTCTGGAGGGGAACGCGCCGCAAGGTGATTGCGTCGGCGGTTGAGCATCCAGCGGTGACGGAAACGCTGCGATGGCTGGAATCGCAAGGGGCAGAGGTTGTGCAAGTGCCAACGGATGAACACGGCGTCATCCGTTTGGATATTCTTGACCAGTGTCTCGATCCATCCACAGCCATGGTCAGCGTCATGCTGGCCAATAATGAAGTCGGCACTCGACAACCGATTGAGGAGGTGGCACGCCGAGCCCATGCGGTCGGGGCGTTGGTGCATACGGATGCGGCGCAAGCAGTCGGGAAGATTGCGGTGGATGTTCGGGCGTTGGACGTAGATCTATTGACGGTGGTCGGTCATAAGTTCTATGCACCCAAGGGAATCGGCGCACTGTACATCCGACGTGGTCTGGATCTGCCCGCGGGGTTGCCGGGTGGAGGCCAGGAAGGGGGGCGACGCAGCGGAACGGAGAATGTTCCGGCCATCGTTGGATTGGGAAAGGCGGCGCGTCTGGCCGCCACATGGTTAGCCTGTGGGGGGCCGCAGACGCAAGCGGCTCTGCGGGATGAGTTGCAGGCGCGGTTGACCCAAGCCATTCCAAAATCGCGTATCTTGGGAGAGGGTGCGCCTCGTCTGGGCAACACCTTGGCGCTGGTTCTGCCTGGTCTCATCGGCATGCGGGTGCTTCAGGCATGTACGACCCTGCGCGCAGCCACCGGTTCAGCCTGTCACAGCAACGAGAGCGGGGGATCCAAGACCCTGCAGTCCATGGGGATACCGCCAGAATGGGCTCAGGGGTTCATCCGTCTGAGTCTCGGTCGTGAGACGACCGCCGCCATGATGGATCGGGCCGCCATGTCTTTGATCAGCACTATTCAAACGATGTATTCCGAAGGAGAGTAGTCCTATGAACATCCTCTTTGTGGTCAATGATCCACCCTATGGAACGGAACGAGCGTACAATGCGCTTCGTCATGCCACGACAGTGGGAAAACGACCGGAGGCAGTGATCCGTCTGTTTTTGATGGCGGACGCCGTGCAATGTGCCAGACAAGGTCAAAAGACCCCGAACGGGTATTACAATCTGGAACGCATGGTGACAGTTGCCGAGCGACAAGGCACCGTGATGGGCGCTTGTGGAACCTGTATGGACGCGCGAGCGATGAGCGACGATTCTCTCATTGCCGGTGTGCACCGGAGCACCATGGAGGAGTTGACGGACTGGACATTGTGGGCGGACCAGGTGATCGTGTACTGACGGATACGAAAGGGAGATGAACGAACGGATGAGCCAGATTCTTATTTGCGGCGGTGGTGTGGGGGGGTTGGTGACGGCGCATCGATTGCGACGATGGCTGCCTGCGACAGACCAAATCATCGTGTTTGATCAACAATCCACGCATACATTTTCGCCCTCGTTGCCATGGGTCATGACGGGAACACGAACAGCGGATCAGGTGACTCGTCCGCTTCAGGCACTTCGTGAGCGAGGCATCACCGTGGTGGATGGGGTGATCTCTGCGATGGATCCCGTAGCGCGGACAGTGAGCGTTGGCAATCAGACGTGGCAAGGCGATGTCCTGGTCATTGCGCTTGGCGCCGCACTGGATCCCGGCTCGATTCCCGGACTGATTGAGGGTGGAGACAATGTGTATACTTTGTCTGGTGCGGAACAGGCATTTGAACATCTCCAAACCATGGATCGAGGTCGGGTGGTGGTTCTGATCAGTCGCACGCCTTTTAAATGTCCGGCAGCACCTTACGAAGTGGCGATGCTGGTCGATGGCTATCTCAAAAAGAAACGGCGACGCAAGTCGGTGGAGGTCGAGGTGTGGGCCGCCGAAGCGGCGCCCATGGGCGTGGCCGGGCAGGTTGTCAGCCAATCCGTAGTCGCTGCATTGACCCAGCGAGACATTTCGTATCACCCCAATGAAGTGGTGACGGAGGTGGATGTCTCGGCGCGCACCTTAAACTTTCAGTCGGGTCGAACGACTCCTTATGATCTCTTGTTGTACGTGCCGCCTCATCGGGTTCCCAACATCGTGTCGGATGTCGGACTGGCATCACCGGATGGTTGGATAGCGGTAGACCGACATACCTTGGAGACGCGCCATCCCAACGTGTTTGCGATTGGAGATGTCACGGGCATACCGCTCGCCATGGGGAAACCGCTTCCTAAAGCGGGTGTTTTTGCTCATGCGCAGGGTGAGGTGGTCGCTCGGATCATCAGTCATCGACTTAGCGGAGAGAACGGGGCCGATACGTTCAACGGGCACGGGGAATGCTTCATCGAAATGGGCTCGGGAGTCGCGGGATTTGCTCGGGGCAATTTTTACGCGGAGCCGAGCCCTGCCGTTCGCACGTTTCGTTCCGGCCGCCATTGGCACGCCGCCAAAGTGGCCTTTGAACGTCATTGGTGGTCTCAGTGGTGGTAACGATCTCGTTGTTTCGCGAACAGAGTTTGTCAAGTACGCCATTGGGCGATCTCAAGTTGAACGTGTCGGGATGCGATGACCACGGCCAACGCAGGATAGTCCTCCAACGTGTGAAACAGATCTCCTACGCCCGTTTCGGACATGCAGGACGATGTGCCACATACAACATCATGCGAGACAGCGAGAAAACAGGAGACACGTGAACTTGACCGAGAGGATTCCGTCATGCAACAGAACAAGCGATCAGTGGGGAAAGGTTCTCATGGAGAGGATGGCGTTCATGCGGGGAAAGAAAATTTTGGTCTGTCTGGCCCATCCAGATGATGAGGTCTTTTGTTCCGGAACGTTAGTGCGATTAACGGATGCAGGGAACGATGTGACGCTGGTCGTGGGTACGCAGGGGGAAAGGGGGAGTCACGATCCGACACTGACACCCGAGTTGATTGCCGACATGAGACGCAAAGAGATGGAGGATGCCGCCCATCGGCTGGGTGTCCGGGAAGTTGTGCAACTTGGGTATCAAGACGGGGATTTGCAATACGCAACCAATCTGAAGGAAACGCTGTTTCGCTTGGTTCGCTCGATCCGACCGGATGTGGTCATCACTTTTGATCCCTGGAAGCGGTATGAAATTCATTCGGACCATCGTGTAATTGGGTTTGCGATGATCGAGGCCGCTCATTTAGGGGCGAATTGCTGGTACTATCACGACCAGCTCACGAAGGATATCGTATGCCACCGCAGTCAGGAACTATATCTGTTCAACTGCGATGAACCCAATTACTACGTCGACATCACCGACGTGTTCGATCGAAAACTGTACGTGGCCAGCGCCCATGCGAGCCAATTTGGAGCGAATGTCGATGAAGCAAGGTTACGCCAAATCATCAACCATCTGCATCCGGATGTGCAGATAACGATGGAACCATTCCATAAGATGTGGCACTCAGAACTGTATTTGTAAAAAGACTTCGAACATCGCTCGATCCCGCCCACGTACGTGAAGATCGACATGGCATCCGGTGAAACGGGTATTGGTTGCCATACCAGAAGTAAAAGATGACCATTTCGGGTGTATCCATAGATTGCGCCAACACATGTGATTCTGTACGAACTGGCAGATCTCATGGGCTGGCCACTGCGCGGACCGGAACACTCCGCTCAAAAGAATTTGAACACTATGCACTGAATGAGCTACTGTTTATACTGGATACATCCTATGAGAGTTTCGGAGGATATCCTTCATCGTTTGAACTTGCACTGTCGGCAGTGGCCTTGCTGGCGGAATATGCGCACAGAACCCACATCGTGTTTGGGTACTACGCGTTCGGAACTGGCATGCATCATGTACCGGCCAAACAGGGCGACCTCACTCTCCTGCGCATGCTGGAACATCTGGCCGTTGCCGAGGCGGATGGACAGGCGCCCTTCGCAGAGGGGCTGTGGCATTTGATGTCGGCGCCGCGCCAGTCAACGGCCGTGGTCGTGACCAGGGGCGTTACGGATGGGTTGGTGCGGTTCGCCGTGCTTGCGGCGGATCGTCAGCTGCGCGTCCAACTGCTGCTCGCACGGGCGGAGCAATCATCATTGACGCCAGAGGAAGAT
>JAKACR010000104.1 GCA_021821225.1 Bacillota bacterium
CATCAGGACAATCGTCCCGCTGTCCGCCACCGCGTAGGCGCAACCGGTCAGAACGGCGTGGACGCGGGTAAATTCGGCCGGGCCGTCCGTATCCCACAGAACCGTGTCGTACGGGCGAAGGACTTCCCGCAGGCCGTAGCGCGCGCTGAAATCTTCTCCCCATAGGCCGAGGCAGCCAGGTTGCAGTTCGCGCAGGAGGGAAGACAGCGCTTCTCGAAGTTGCGTCCCGCTGTCCACCCTTTTCACTTCTCCGCCCAAGGATTCCAGTTCTTCCTGAAACCGGTCCGCCGAATCCGCGCCCGCCTCGTTTTGTGCTTCGCGCCAGAATGCGGGCGCGCCCACTTCCGTTGCCGCCCGCACCGGCGTCTTTTGCAGAGGGGACGGACGGCCGAGCCGAGCTGCGATACGCGAGAAGAAGATCTGTTCGTTCACGGGGTCTCCTCCTTTTTTGTCTCCGCTGTTTTCTTGGACGACGATTGCAGCGTCCGCCAGCGCTCGCGAAAGGACGTTTCGGCCAGCGGTGGCGCCGTTCTGCTGGCCGTCCAACCGGCAAGGGGCCCGATGGCCGCCGTGATCGCCCCGCGTCGGACAAGCGGCCGCTGGACCACCCGCCCGGCGGCCATCGCCAGCCGATAGCGCTGATGATGGCGAAAGACGGCCGCGAACGTCCGGAACGCCGCTCGCTCCGCGCGGTGTGTTGCGCCGGATGCGACCTTGCGCTGGCGCAGTTTGACCAGCATATCGTGCAGGGGAATTTTTACGGGACATGCCTCATAACAGGCGCCGCAGAGACTGGAGGCGTAGGGGAGATCCGCGTACTTCTCGTCCTGTTGCAAAAGCGGCGTCAGGACCGCGCCGATCGGTCCGGGATACACGGAACCGTAAGCGTGACCGCCGATCTGTCGGTAGACAGGACACACGTTCAGACAGGCGCCGCAGCGGATGCAATGAAGGACGTCCTGGAAATCAGGGTCGCCCAACTGGCGTGACCGGCCATTGTCGAGGATCACGATGTGAAGTTCCTGGGCGCCGTCCTGTTCTCCTTCCCGCCTTGGACCGGTCACCAGGGAGAGATACGCGGTGATCTTCTGCCCGGTGGCGCTGCGCGGCAGCAAGTTGGCGAAGACCTCAAGGTCCGCAAAGGTGGGGATGACGCGCTCCATGCCCATGAGCACGATGTGCGTCCGCGGCAGATTGGCGACCATGTCCGCGTTGCCCTCGTTGGTGAAAAGCGTGACGGTGCCGGATTCGGCAATCCCAAAATTGCATCCGGTGATGCCGACATCGGCCCGAAGAAACTTCTCGCGCATCGCCTTGCGCGCAAACCCGGCGAGCGCTGCCGTGTCGGTGGTCAGCGCCTCGCCGCCAGCTTTTGCGAACAGGTCGCGGATCTGTCCGCGGTTTTTGTGAATTGCCGGGATGATGATGTGAGACGGCGTCTCGCCCGCCAACTGAACGATGTATTCTCCAAGGTCTGTCTCAATGGTCTCGATACCGGATTCCTGCAGGTGATGGTTGATGTGAATCTCCTCGGACACCATGGACTTGGATTTGACCACAAGGCGGCATTCTTTTTGTCGGACGATGTCCATCACATACGTTGCCGCCTCATTCGCATCGGCGGCGAAGTGGACGTTTCCTCCGGCCGCGCGGACATTCTTGACAAACTCGGCAAGATAAAAATCCAGATGGGCGATGGTGTGGGCACGGATCAGGCGTCCCTGTTCCCGCCATTTCTCCCACTGACCGAGGGCGTTCGTACTGGCCCGCTTCTTGTCGCGCAAACGGTCAGCGGTGAAGCGGACGGCGGCGCGCAGAAAATCGTCCTGCAAGGCGGAGCGGGCGCGCGTCTGTATATCGCTTGTCGGCTGATTCACCGGGTTTTTTCCCCCTCTGCGAGTAAAATGCCTTCGTGCAGCAGTTCGGCCAGGTGCATCACCCGGACGGCGCGTCCCTCGTGCCGCAGGCGCCCGCCAATGTTCATCAGGCAGCCCATGTCGCCGCTGACCAGGACTTCCGCCCCGGTCTCCACGACGTGCGCCGCTTTTTCCGTCACCATCGCAGTGGACAGATCCGCCATCTTAATGGAAAACGTGCCGCCAAAACCGCAGCAGTCGTCGGCGTAGGGCAGGTCCACCAATTGCAAGTCGGCCACCTGGGAGAGCAACTGGAGCGGTTCGTCTCTCACGCCGAGAAGACGGGATCCGTGACACGACGGATGATAGGTGACTCTATGCGGAAAGCGGGCGTTAAGTGGCGGCGATCCCAAAACGCGCACCATGAATTGGGAGAACTCGTATGTCTTTTGCGCCAGATCGGCCGCCTGCCGCGCACGGCGGGGATCGGCCCGAAACAGGTCGGAATAGTAGTGCCGGACCATGCCCGCGCAGGAACCCGACGCCGTGACCACATACTCGGACTCGGAAAAGGCGTCGAGCAGGGTCGTCGCGACGGTGCGCGCCTCGTCCGCGTAGCCGCTGTTGAACGCCGGCTGACCGCAGCAGGTCTGTTGTTCCGGAAAGTCGACCTCGACTCCGCAGCGGTTCAGGATATCGACCACGGCCTCGCCCACAGAGGGATAGAAGTTGTCGATGAGACAGGTGATGAAAAGCGAGACTTTCATGGGCTCCCCTCTTTGCAGGCACTCTCATGGATGTTGATATTGTACGCATATTTGTCTTCAACGTCAATTAATCTCACGAAAATAGATCGATAAACACAGGCGATACGTTGACAAAACATATAAAAAGAAAGATGATTAAAGAGGTTGTTCAAAAAGGAACAGGGTGGTATGAGACCCAATACACGGGGGTGGACGCGCACTTGTTCGGAGTCCTTGCGGTGGATCTGGGCGCTTCAAACGGCAGAGTGGTTCTGGGGGAATTCACCGGCGAACGTCTGCGGTTGCGTGAGCTGCGGCGGTTCCCCAATCGGCCTGTACATGAGCAGCAGGCCGTCCATTGGAACGTCCGCGCTCTTTTCGAAGAAGTTTTAGCAGGACTGGCGGAAGCGGCGGTGAGCGCTCCAGATCTGCGCGCCGTCGCCATCGACAGTTGGGCGGTGGACTTCGGCCTGGTTGACCGGCGTGGAGCATTGTTGGCCGAACCCCGGCACTATCGGGACCCGCGCCATGCGGAAGCCATGGAGGACGTGCTCGGACGGCTGGAGCGTTCTGCACTGTTTGCCCGCACGGGCGTACAGATTCAGCCCATCAACACGCTCTTTCAGTTGTTTGGCATGCGGCGGGCGGAACCGGGCGTGCTGGATGCCGCGGACAAGCTGCTGCTGATTCCTGATCTTCTAAATTACTGGTTAACCGGTGTGCAGCGCGCCGAATTCACCAATGCCACGACGACCCAGATGCTGCACCCAGCGACGGGCGACTGGCACGTCGAACTGCTGGCGGAGTTGGGGTTGCCTGCGCGTATGTTGCCGCCCGTGGCGCAGCCCGGCGCGGTGCTCGGCCCGCTGCGAAGCGGCTGGTTTGAGCCGTCCCCCGGTCTTGGTAACGTGCAGGTGGTGCACACCGCCTCGCACGACACCGCGGCGGCCGTGATCTCCGTGCCGCGCCGCCATTCCCGCTTTGCCTACATCAGTTCAGGCACGTGGTCGCTGCTGGGAACGGTCGTGTCTGCTCCGGTCATCGACAGACGGACGGAAGAGTGGAATTTTACAAATGAAGGCGGAATCGGGAACTACCGATTGTTAAAAAATGTGATGGGGCTGTGGCTGTTGCAGGAAACGCAAAGAATCCTATCCGCGAAAGGGCTCTCGGCCGATGTCGGGACGCTGCTTTCGGCCGCGCGCGCGGCGCCGCCGTTCACGTGCCTGTTTGATCCGGACGACCCTCGCCTTTTCAATCCCGCCGACATGGTGGAGGCGATCGGACAGATCTGCGCGGAGAGCGGACAGCGCCGACCGGCGAACGAAGGCGTTCTGGTGCGCGGCATACTGGAGAGTCTCGCGTTCAAGTATCGCATGGTGCTCGAACAGCTTGAGACGATCGCCGGGACGTGTTTTTCCGAACTGCACATCGTCGGCGGCGGGTCGCACAACGAATTGTTGAACCAGTTCACAGCCGACAGCACGGGCAGAGAGGTTATTGCCGGACCGGCCGAGGCGAGCGCCATGGGTAATGTGCTGGTGCAGCTCCTTGCGTTAGGAGAACTTAGTTCCGCCGACGAGATGGGAGACATCGTGTGTCGATCTGTGGAAACCAGAGTGTACTTCCCCGCGGACGGGGAGGCCTGGACACAGGCGTATGAACATTTTCAAGGCCTGCTCAAACAGCGGGAGAAAAGGGGTAACGGTGATGGCAATGTATGAAGCGCCAGGCGCATTGCGGGAACTGGCGGAACGTTCAAACAAACTCGGAAGCGATCGCAGCGTCTGCAACTGGGGCGGCGGCAACACGTCGGTCAAAACGCGGGAGATTGATCACATGGGCCGCGAGATCGATGTGCTCTGGGTGAAAGGGAGCGGGTCGGATCTGGCTGAGGCGACTACAAAGAGTTTTACCGCGCTGCGTCTGGCCGAAGTGTTGCCGCTGTTCGAACGCGAGACGATGACGGATGAAGAGATGGTCGACCACCTCGCGCACTGCATGCTCGACAGTAAACAGCCCCGGTCTTCCATCGAGACTCTGCTGCACGCGTTTATTCCCTTCAGGCATGTCGACCACACGCATCCTGACAGCATCATCTCTCTTTGCTGCAGTGATACGGGGCGAGAACTCGCGCGGGAGATCTTCGGTTCCCGAGCGTTGTGGGTTCCGTACATCCGTCCGGGATTTGCCTTATCAAAATTGATCGGGGAGGCGGTGCGCAGTCATCCCGCGTGCGAACTCGTGCTTATGGAGAAGCACGGGCTGATCACATGGGGCGACACTTCGGAAACGTGCTACGAAAACACGATGCGGATCATTGCGGAGATGGCGGCGTACATCAAGAAGCGAAGCGGCGGATCGACGGTTTTCGGAGGACTTCGCCATCACTCCCTGTCCGCCGACGCGCGCCGCAAGGCGGCCGCCGCTCTGCTGCCTGTCGTGCGTGGCATCGTCTCCGGAGAGCGGCATGCCATCCTGACGTACGACGACGGTGAAGACTTTCTGGAATTTATAAATTCCCGCGCAGCGGCGACGTTGTCGCAGGTGGGCGCCGCCTGTCCGGACCATCTCGTGCACACGAAACGCACGCCGCTTTACGTGGACTGGGATCCGGCGACAGGCGATCTGCAGGCGCTGCAGAATCAGTTGCGAATCGGACTGGAGAAGTACCGGCAGGACTATCTCGTGTACTACGAACGAAACGTCGACCGGGATGTTCCCATGCACGATCCGTATCCGCGTGTCATCCTGATTCCCGGACTCGGCGTGATCAGCACGGGAAAATCGAAAAAAATGGCCAATGTTGCCGCGGCCCTCTACCGACGGGCGGTCGCCGTCATGCGAGGCGCGAGCGCGCTTGGAACATTTGTTTCGCTGACGGAGAAAGAATCGTTTGATGTCGAATACTGGCCGCTGGAATTGTATAAGCTGTCGCTCGCTCCGCCCGAGCGCGGCCTGTCGCGCAAGGTGGCGTTCATCACGGGAGGAGCGGGCGGCATCGGCAGCGCCGCGGCGCAGCGAATGGCCGCACAAGGCGCCCACGTTGTGCTCGCGGATCTCGCCCACGAGGCGGCGGTGCAGACGGCTGGCCGACTGAACGAGATGTTCGGGGAAGGCGCGGCGCTCGGCGTGTTCTTGGATGTGACCGACGAGGAAAAAGTCGCGCGTGCGTTCCAGGAGGCCATCCTGACATACGGAGGCGTCGATGTCTTCGTGTCGAACGCCGGTCTCGCCAGTTCCTCGCCTGTTCTTGAAACCACGTTGGACGACTGGAACCGCAATGTCGCCGTTCTCGGAACGGGGTATTTCCTCACGTCCCGCGAGGCGTTCCGAATCATGGCGGATCAGGGGAAAGGCGGTTCCATCGTGTTCGTGACATCCAAAAACGCCGTCTACGCCGGCAAGGATGCGGCGGCGTACAGTTCGGCCAAAGCGATGGAAGCCCATCTGGCGCGCTGTTTGGCGGTCGAGGGCGGCCCGCATGGCATTCGCGTCAATTCCGTCCTACCGGATGCCGTGCTGCAGGGATCGAACATCTGGAGTTCATCGTGGCGGGAAGAGCGTGCACGAGCGTATGGAATCGCGCCAGACGAACTTGAGGCGCATTATCGCAAACGGACGATCCTTGATGTCAATATTTCCACAGGGGATATTGCCGAGGGAATTCTCTTTTTCGCGCTTCCCGCGTCGCAAAAGACCACCGGCTGCATGCTGACCATTGACGGCGGCGTGGCGGCTGCCTTCCCACGATAGGCGGCCATGGCGCTGGCGCGCGCCCCTCGGGGGATGAAAATTCGCCGGGTCGTCGCCCGCCAATAAAGCGGTGGAATAAAGTCTTGCTGGGTCGGCTGTATCTCTTTGCTCGTCGCGAGTTGTGCGGCGCAGCCGCGCTGTCTGAGCAGGGGCAAAGGGATCCGAGCGACTGGAACAGACCTATTTTCAGGGTAGAAAGGATGGCGAAATCATGAAACCGTGGAGCGATCGGGCCTACGCGTTGTTTGAAGAACAACAGCAGGCGCGCGGAGTCGATCTTGAGGATGTCAAAGGCCGGTTCAGGGCGCTGCAGATTGAAACCCCTTCATGGGGATACGGCGATTCCGGAACACGTTTTAAGGTGTTCAAAAAACAAGGGGTTCCACGGGATCCTTTCGAAAAACTGGAAGACGCGGCGGTCGTGCATCGCCTGACCGGCGCCTGTCCGAAAGTTGCCATCCACATCCCGTGGGACCGCGTGGACGACTACCGCAGACTGACGGCCCATGCCGGATCGCTCGGATTGCAGATCGGAGCGGTCAATCCGAACGTGTTCCAGGATGACGATTACATGTTGGGCAGCGTGACCCATTCGGACAGCCGCGTGCGCCGCAGGGCGACCGACCACCTGCTGGAGTGCGTCGACATCATGAAACAGGTGGGGTCGGACACGCTGAGCCTGTGGTTTGCGGACGGAACCAATTATCCCGGGCAGGGGCATCTGCGCAACCGCAAGCGCTGGATGAGCGAGGCGCTTGCCGAAACCTACACGGCTCTTGAACCGCACATGCGCATGCTGATCGAGTACAAATTCTTCGAACCGGGATTCTACCATACGGATCTGGCCGACTGGGGAATGGCGTACACGGAGGCGCGCAGGCTCGGCGCACAGGCCGAAGTGCTGGTGGACACGGGACACCACGCGCAGGGCACCAACGTGGAACACATCGTCTCCTACCTGCTGGATGAGGGCAAGCTTGGCGGATTCCATTTCAACAGCCGCAAGTATGCGGACGACGACCTGATTGCGGGCGCGATCAACCCCTATGAATTGTTCCTCATTTTCTACCAGATCCTCGACGCGCTCCGGGACACACAAGAAGAGGTGCGGAAAACGGCGGAACGCATCGCCTACATGATCGACCAGAGTCACGCCATCGAACCGAAAATTCCCGCGATGATCCGCTCAATCACCAACATTCAGACGCAGTACGCCAAGGCGCTCCTGATCCATCATGCTGAATTGCAGGACGCGCAGGCGAGGAATGATGTGCTGGGAGCCGAGCAGGCGGTCAGGGAGGCGTTTGAGATGGATGTGACGCCGCTTATCGCGGCGCTGCGCGAAGAGCAGGGTCTGCCGTTCGATCCGCTCAAAGCCTACCTGCAGAGCGATTATCCCCAGCGTATCGAAGCGCGCGGCGTGGGGGGCAGCAGTTGGTGAAGTGAATGTTCGCATTTCAGGTATCGCAGGACAGATTTCTCGCGTGAGGCGGGTGGAACCATGCGATTCGTCGACATTCCGGGATGCGATTTGCGACTGTCCGCCGTTTGTCTGGGCGGCGGCTCTTTCGGTACGGCGGTCGCGCAGGACGATGTGTTCACTCTGTTGGACGCATTTTTCGCGGCGGGAGGGAATTTCCTGGATACCGCGCTGGTCTATGGCGACTGGGCGGCGAGTGAACGCAGCGTCAGCGAGAAGATCATCGGACGTTGGATGCGCGCACGGGGTCTCCGCCAGGATGTGAGGGTGGGAACGAAAGGCGGACATCCGCTGCTGGAACGGATGGATGTGCCGCGGCTCAGTCCACAGGAAATCGTTTCCGATCTCGTGGCAAGTCTGTCTCATCTGCAGACGGATTGGATCGATCTCTACTGGCTTCATCGGGATGATCCCGCGCGACCGGTGGGCGATATGCTGGAGACGCTGGAGGCGCAGGTCAACAAGGGCTACATCCGCTATTACGGCTGTTCCAACTGGACCGTCCCGCGCATTCGCGAGGCCAATGAGTACGCGCAGGCGCATGGCTTGAAAGGATTTGTCGCGAGCCAGCCCATGTGGAGCTTGGCGCGTCCCGTGAGAGAGTGTCTGCCCGACGCGACCATGGTCGTCATGGACAAGGAGAGCGCGGAGTTTCACCGCTCCACGGGCATGGCGGTGATCCCGTATTCGGCGCAGGCGGGTGGATTTTTTGCCAAGACAGAGCGGTCCGGGCTTGACGGTTTGGACCCGAACCGGAGACCGCTCTATGGCAGTGCGGAAAATGCGGCGCGTGCAGAGCGAGTGCAGAACCTGGCGCGAGAACGGAAGACAACCGCTGGCAGTGTGGCGCTCGCATTTCTGATGTCGCAGCCGTTCCCCGTCATTCCGATCATCGGGGCGAAGCATCCGCTGCAACTGCAGGATGGTTTGCGCGCGACGGAACTGACGCTGAACGAGGAAATACTGTTGTATTTGACGGGGGCGGACAACCTCTTATAAGGTGGATTCAGGGGGCT
>JAKACR010000105.1 GCA_021821225.1 Bacillota bacterium
GCCCACGCCGGCGTCAAAGGGGCGGACAATCGCCGCTTGCCTGCACACGAACGCCGGCTGCCGCACAGCCTCGCACAACACCAGTTCTCCGTCGATATCCATGCCGAGCGTTGCTCCGCGGCTTTTTATGACACGTTTCATCCGAACCTCCAACTTATCGCGCAACCGTCGGTTTACCTTAATGTTGCCAAATACGCCGCAATCCAATAAGATCCATAAATGTGCGTCCACGTCGCGGAGACCGCGATCGCGGGTCCGAACGCCATCTTTTCTTTGGGCTGCAATCGCCCGGAAAAACGCAGGATAAGCCCGACCATCGTGCCGAGAAAGGAGGCCAGCACAAGCGTCAGCACCACGCCGGCGAGCCCGACGAACAGCCCGACAAACAAAAACAGCTTCACATCACCGAACCCCATCCCGCCCCGGCTCACGATGCGCACAAGCAGCAGCAGCGCAAACCCGACTGCCGCGCCGGTCAGATAGGACGACAGTCCAAGCGGGTGAAAAAAGGCGCGGGCAACCATGAGCGCGGCTGTGGCCGGCAGCAGGATGGCGTCCGGCAGCCTGTGGTAGGCAAAATCGGCCGCGGACAGCATGGCGAATACGCTGACGCCAAACGCGCCGATGACAAACTCAACGCTGGCGCCGTAGTGCAGCCATTCCAGCAGGAGAAACACAGCCGTCATCAGCTCGACGAGCGGATAGGCAAGAGGGATACCCTCCTTGCACCATCGACAGCGTCCGCGCAGCGCGAGCCACGACAGCACGGGCACGAGGTCCAGCCAGCGCAGTCGCGCGCCGCATGCATCACAATGCGAAGGGGGAGCCGCAACCGACTCCCCTTTCGGAACGCGCGTCCCCACCAGATTGTAGAACGAGCCGAGCAGCAGCCCGTAGACCGCGATGAGAATGCCGTACAGCCAGTGCGTGCTCACGTTGCTCTCACAGCCTAGTTGTCGTAATAGGTGACACTCGATCCGGTCGTTGGATTCGCGTTTGACGGAAGTGTAGTCGTGACAGTTGGTGAAGCCGCGATTACGGCACCCCCCTCCACTCCTCCTGCCGCATAAATGTAACTGGGAGATGTCAAGAGGCTCTTCCCACCGTAAGGCGTCGTAAAAGACGGAACCGCCGCCGTTGATCCCGATGCCGATGCCGCCGAATCAACCGCTTTGCCGTCGCCCGATACCAGATAGTATCCGGTGGGATCAGTGTTGCTCGGAACTGGAACATACCAAATGCGATGCCCCCACGAATCGTTCTCGGGAAACGGTGTTGAGAGATACGGACCATACTGCTGTCCTGATTGATTGGACTGCCCCTGCGAGTTTGTCTGCTGGTCGAGCGCTGTCAGGTTTGCCGGATACTGCCCGTGATCGGCCGCGTAGCGCTCCAGGGCCTGCTGCAGCGTTCCCAGGTTGGTCTCCGTCGTGTTCACCTTCGCCTGGCTGATCGCGCTTGTCACCACCGGGATCGCGACCGCCGCGATGATGCCCAGGATGACGACCACCGCCATCAGTTCGATCAGTGTTACGCCCTCATCGTCCCGCCACTTCACCGCGATCTGTTTTGCCAATCTAAAGTTGTCAAATCTATTTTGCAACCAATCCCTCACCCATATCCCCCTCTGATCACCATGGCGTGACATCCGAATGAACGGCACCCCCTGTTGTTCAAACCCGTCACTCGGACACTTCCATATTATACTGTAACTCTCGTCAGCCGCAATAGTTAAATGTGGCTGAACACCCGGTTCAGAAATCTTTTATCCCGCCTGTTGGCGCAATGCCGCCGCCTCAGTGCAGTTGCTGGATCAGCGTGAACGACGGAAGCAGGACCGCTAGCACGATCGTGCCGACAATCACGGCGAGCAGGATGATCATGAGCGGTTCCAGGAGCGATTTCAGCCGGTCCGCGTTGGCCTCGACCTCCGCCTCATAAAAATCGGCGATCTTCTCAAGCATGAGATCGAGATTGCCGGACTGTTCGCCGATCGCGATCATCTGCGACACCAGTGGCGGGAAGAGCTTGTTGTGGACAAACGGCGCGGCGAGCGAACGCCCCTCCTGGAGACTGGCCGCCGACTCCTGCAGGGTGTCCGCCACGACGAGGTTGTCGACGATCTCGCCGGTGATGTTCAACCCCTCAAGTACAGGCACCGCACTCGCGAACAGGGAACTCAGCGTGCGCGTCATGCGCGCCACCACCGCTTTTTGCGCAAGCTGTCCGAAAATCGGCAGCCGCAGCAACAGAAGATGCTTGTAGCGCAGGTATCGGCGCACGCGGCGTTTCATGATTCTGTCGAGCGCGACAGCGCCGAACGCAATCGCCAGAATCAGCCACCAGAACGACGCGACGGCCCGGCTGACAAAGAGCACGACACGTGTGGGCAGCGGCAATTGTGCATGATAGAACGCGAAAATCGACGTGAATGTCGGGACGATACGCACGAGCAAAAAGACTGTCACCAGAATGGACACACTGCCCAGTACCGCAGGATACGCCAGCGCGGATTTGATCTTCTCGCGCGTGTAGTATTCCTTTTCAAAATGGCGCGCCGCCCGGTCAAGCGCTTCATCCAGCGTACCGCCGACCTCACCGGCGTGGACCATATTGGTGAAAATGGGGGGGAAAATGTCCTGTTGCGTCCTCGCGGCCTCCGACAGTTGATGCCCGTCGGCCAGTTCGGCCGCCACTTTCTGCAGTGCGGTGCGAAGCGGCTTGGACGTGTTCTGGTCTGTCATGACGCGGATGCTGTCCAGCAGGGTGACGCCGGCACGGATCAGGGTGGCGAGCTGACGGCAGAAGACGGCGAACTCCTGCGCGCCGACCTTCTTGCCAAAGTAGATCTCCTTTTTCCACCACGCCTCGCGGACTGCCGGTTCCAGCGCCATTACGTACAGTCCCGTCCCGCGCAGCGCCTGCTCGGCGCCTTCCGCGTCGCGCGCCTTGATCATCCCGCGTCTCGTCCAGCCGCGCGCGTTGATCGCTTTGTAGCGAAATTCCGCCACACTCCCGCCTCCCCTCCCCGTCACATGTTGTATACCGCGCTCGACCACTCCGCCGCGTGTTGCCTGTATTGCGCCTCGCTGATACGGCGCGACTGCCACAATTCGCGCAGGGCCATCTCCATGGTCTGCATGCCGAAAGCCTTCCCGGTCTGCATGGCCGTGCGGATCTGGTGCACCTTCTCCGTGCGCACCAGATTGGCGACGGCCGGCGTGTTGACCAGCACTTCCGCAAGCGCGACGCGGGAGCGACCGTCGGCGCTTTGCAGGAGGCGTTGCGACAGAATGCCGAGCAGCACGCTGGCGAGCTGGAAACGGATCTGCTGCTGCTGGCCGGGCGGGAAGACATCGATCACGCGGTCGATCGACTGGGGCGCATCCGGCGTGTGCAGCGTCGTAAGAACGAGATGGCCCGTCTCGGCTGCCGTGATCGCCGTCGTGATCGTCTCCAGGTCACGCATCTCGCCCACGAGCAGCACGTCCGGGTCCTGTCGCAGCGCCGCGCGCAGTCCGGTGGCGAACGACTGCGTGTCCGAGCCGATCTCGCGCTGGTCGACGACGGACTGTTCATGTCGGTGCAGGTATTCGATCGGATCCTCCAGCGTAATGATATGCCGCTTCTGATTGCGGTTGATGTAATCGATCAATGACGCCAGTGTGGTGGATTTGCCGCTGCCCGTCGGGCCTGTCACGAGCAGCAGTCCCCGCTCCCTATCGGCGAAGCTACGCACCGCCGCCGGAAGCCCCAGTTGCGCAAAATCCGGCACGCGCGCAGGGACGATCCGCACCGCGAGACTGTAGCAGCCGCGCTGCCGGAAGGCGTTCACGCGAAAGCGCGAGACGCCGGGCAGGCTGTAGGACAGGTCGTACTCCCCGCGTTCCTGGAGGGTCGCCCACTGCGCCTCGGTCAGCACATCGCGCACCATGTTCTCGGCGTCCTGCGCCGCGAGCGGGTTGCCGGGCAGCGTCCGCAGTTCTCCCGTCACGCGCAGAATGGGAGGCAAACCCACACTCACATGCAGATCCGAAGCCCTCTCTTGCACTGCGTATTTCAACAATTCCACGATGGATGTATGCATTTTTGCGCTCACTCTCTCCCCGCCACCCGCACCACTTCCGCAAGACTCGTCAGTCCGTTCGCCGCCTTCTCCAATCCGTCGGCCAGCAGACTGGAGAAACCGTGGCGCGCGGCATGCGTCCGCAGTTCTTCTTCCGGCGCTCCGCCAAGGATCAGGCGGCGGAGCGGTTCGTCCACTTTCACCAGTTCGTGCACGGCCAACCGTCCGCGATAGCCGGTCTGCGCACAGGCGCCGCAGCCTGCGCCGATTGAAAAGCGCGCCACGCTCTCCCGCGCCGCGTCCGAGCGCCATTCTCGGCGGATCCACTCCCACTCCGCGTCTTTTGGAACGTACGGACGGCGGCACTCCGGGCAGATCTGGCGCACAAGCCTTTGGGCGATCACGCCGTTTAGAGCGGACGCCACCAGAAACGGCTCGATACCCATGGCGACCAGGCGGGCGATTGATTCCACCGCGCCAGATGTGTGCATGGTGGAAAAGACAAGATGGCCTGTCAGGGCGGCGCGCGTCGCGATCTCCGCCGTCTCCCTGTCGCGGATCTCGCCCACCATGATGATGTCCGGATCCTGCCGCAGGATGGAACGCAATCCCGTGGAAAACGTCAAACCGGTGGCCGTGTTGACCGCCACCTGGTTGACTCCCTGCAATTGGTACTCGACGGGGTCCTCGATCGTGACGATGTTGACGGCGGGCGTGTTGGACTCCGCCAGCGCCGCGTACAGGGTCGATGTCTTGCCGCTTCCCGTCGGCCCCGTGACGAGCACCATGCCGGAGGACGCCGCCAACATCCCGCGCAAATGGCGCAGGTTGGCCGGCAGAAAGGACAGATTGTCCAGCCGCTTCACGCCTGTCCTGCGGTCGAGGATGCGCAGGACCACCTTTTCGCCGTGCATCGTCGGCAGCGTCGCCACCCGCACGTCGATCTCGCGGCCGTCGACCGCTGTACGGAACCGGCCATCCTGGGGCAGCCGGCGCTCGGCGATGTCGAGTCCGGAAATGATCTTGATGCGCGCGGTCACCATGCTCTGCAGGTGCTTTGGCAGCGTCTGTTCCGCGCGCAGGACCCCGTCCACGCGAAACCGCACCTGCACGTGGGCGGGAGCCGCGTCGAAGTGGACATCGCTCGCGCGGTTCTTGACCGCCTGCGCCAGAATCTGATTCACAAGACGCACGATGGGCGAATCGTCGTCGACCAGTTCCGCGTCCGTCGATTCCGGTGTATTGTGCGAAGCGGCGGACTGCAGCGCCTCCTCCAGCGATTCTTTCATGCCGTAGTAGCGTTCGATGAAGGCGCGCAATTCCTCCTTGGCGGCGATGGCGGGCTGGATGGGAAACCCGGTCGACATGCGCAGGTCGTCGATGGCGTAGTAATCCAGCGGATCGGCCATCGCGACGACCAGGTGATGGCGCTCCTTGCGCAGCGGCAGCACAAGGTAGCGCCGCGCCAGGTGGTCGGGGACGAGCGCGAGTATCGATGGATCAAGCTTCTGCTTGACAATGCTGACGTGCGGAATGCCGAGCTGAAATTCAAGCACTTCGATCAACTGCTTCTCGCTGATTATTCCGCGGTTGATCAGGATGTCGCCCAGGCGTTCCTTTGTCTGTTCCTGGATGTGCAGCGCGTCCTGCAGTTGTTCGGCAGTGAGGATGCCCGCTTCGTACAGCAGGTCGCCGATCCGCTTTCTCGCCATCTAGCGCTCTCTCCCCGACACGCTGTCTTGAAAAATGTGTTCTGCCGGTCTTCGTTTTCTGTAAGCCATTGCTATCTCCTTTGCTCCTGCTCAAACACCGCTTCGCGGAACTCGCGATGAGCAAAGGGGATGACAACGGTCCAGCGAACCCTGCCCATGGCGCATAACTCGCGACGAGCAAAGGGCATGGAGACGGCCCAGAGAACCCGCGGACTGCCCTGTCGCAAAGCTCGTCGGGCTACGCTCCTGCCTGCTCATGCGGCTCATGACCGGGCAAATCCGTCAGCACGATCAGTTCGCGTCCGTCTCGATTCCATACGCGCTGCGCCGTCTCTCCGACGGTTTCGATCGCCTGATCGTCCACTTCCACGATATCGAGCGCCGCGTCGACCAAACATCCACTGCCGTGCGTCACAAGCAGGCGGGAGTCGTCGGTGACACCCGTCTCTTTTTCGCCGAGCAGGCGGCGGAGATCCTGCACCGCGATCACGCTGCCCCGCAGGTTCGTCACGCCAAGAATATGCGCCGCCACTCCTGGAACGGGGCGGATAGGCAGCACGCGCTCAATGCTTTGCACCTGCTGAACCGGAATCCCATATCGACCGTCGCCCGCTTGGACCACCACGATTTTCACTTTTCGTCCCCCATATGTTTGCCGTCAAAACGCCGCCGGATCCAGGATGAGCGCCACTTGCCCGTCTCCGAGAATCGTCGTCCCACCAATGTGCGTATGGTTTTTCATCACCTTTGGCAAAGGCTTGACAACCACCTCCCGCTGTCCCGTGACAGCGTCTACGACAAGTGCCACCTGGCCTTTACCGCGGCTGAGAATCAGCGCGTACCCGCGCTCTTCGGCCCCCGGAAGGCCAAAGACAAGGCGGGTCCGTGCCACCGCCGTCGTCTTGCCGCGCCAGGTGATCACTTCCTGCGCTCCGACCCATGTGGTCGGCGGTTCCGTCTGAATCTCTTCCACCGCCGTCAGCGGCACCGCAAACGGCTGATCGTCAACCTGCACCATGATCGCCGGCAGCAACGCGAGGGTCACGGGCAGAATGACGGTGAACCGCGTGCCCGCGCCCGGCGTGCTTTCAATCTCCACCTTGCCGGAGAGCGACTGGATTTTTGCCTGCACCGCGTCAAGGCCGACTCCGCGCCCCGAGAGATCGGACACGCGTTCGGCCGTCGAGAAGCCGGGCGCAAACAGAAGCTGATAGACCTGCTGGTCCGTGGGTTCTTCGCCGTTTTTGACCAGACCCCGCTCCCGCGCCTTGCGCAGCACCTTCGCGCGGTCGATGCCGCCGCCGTCGTCCTCCACCTCAAGAAAAACGCGGTTCCCGGATGGATACGCGCGCAGCCAGATGTGTCCCTGTGCGGGCTTCCCGCTGCGCCTGCGCGTTTGCGCGTCCTCGACCCCGTGGTCCAAAGAGTTGCGCAACAGGTGCATCAGCGGATCCGTGAGTTCCTCGACCACCATGCGATCCAGTTCCGTCTCTTCGCCCGATACCACAAACGCGATATCCTTGCCGAGCTGCCGCGCCGTGTCGCGCACCATCCGGGGAAAGCGCTGGAATACGCTCGACACAGGAATCATGCGGATCGACATGATCAATTCCTGCAGTTGGTTGACCGCGCGGCTCATGTGCGCCACCGTCTCGTTCAGTCGTTGGTCCTCCAGTTCATCCGCGAGACTCTCAAAGCGCGTCTTGTCGATGGCGATCTCGGAGAACAGATTCATGAGCGCGTCGAGCTTGTCCACATCGACCCGCACCGTTGCCGCGAGACGCCGTCCTCCGCCGCCCTTTCGCGCTTCAACGACGTTCGCTCCGGATTTGGCCACGCCGCCGTCGACCGTCCACTCGCGCAACTCCACCAACTCAACCTGGGAAACGCTCTCGAGCGCCCGGTGCACCGCCTGTAACGCATCGTGGCTCCAGATCACGAACAGCACGTCCGAACCGAACTTTTCCTCTTCAATATCCTGCATCGGCGGCCATGTGTAAAGCAGGTGGTCCTGCCCGCCGATCGCTTCAAAGACGACGTACATCCGGGCGCTTTTCAACACCGTCGCCGGTTGCAGCCGCACTCCCACTTCGTAGACCCGTATATCCGGCTTCGCAAGCGCGGCGGTCACGACGCTCACCACGTGCGCGTCTTCCGTCAGGCGTCCTCCCGGCAGTACGCCGCGCCGCAGCGGCGCGGCTTCATCCTGCCGCCATTCACGGATGCTCCTGATGATCACCTCATCCGATATGTCCGCAATGGCGCCGCTGATCTCCTCCGCGTCACGCTCGTCGGCGATTACGAGCGTGATATCCCCCCGATACTCTCCCTGGTCGAGCACAGCCGCCTCCGGGACAGTGAACAGCAGCCGGTCCTGGTCCAGTTGCCGCAGGATCTGCGCAAAGCGCGCCATCGGCATCACGCAATGATCGGCAAATCCAATGCCGATCTCGTACACGCGTTTCCCCTCGGACATGGCGACTGCGGCCACGCGCCGGACCACCTCGCGAGAAGGATCGGGCCGCAACACGCCGGGCGCCGCATCCTGCGCCGTCTCCGTCGGCGCAGGGGCAACCGTGGCGGCAATCTCTTCTTCCGCGTCCGCAACCGGAGTCTCCGGCTCCGCTCCCGTTTCCGCCACCCTGGACAGCAGTGCCTCCAATTCATCCAGCATGGCAAACAGGGTGTCGACAAAGGTCCCGTCCGCGTCCCGTCGGCCGGCCCGTACGTCGTCGAGTAGATTCTCCGCCCTGTGCGTGATCTCTCCCATGCGCATGAAGCCCATCGTCATGGCCATGCCTTTGATCGTGTGCGCCGCGCGGAAGATGGTCGCCAGGATTGCAGGGTCCGACTCTTGTTCCAAACGCAGCATGCCGTCCGACCAGGCTTGAAGGTGTTCCCGCGTTTCATCCACAAACATGCCGAGATAATCAGCCACGCGCATCACACCGCTCGTCATGCGTCCGGCCGTCCATCGCCTTTCTGTACACCTTGTCCACAACGACACCACCCTTATCCGGGACGGCAAGTACCCGCCCGGGCAT
>JAKACR010000004.1 GCA_021821225.1 Bacillota bacterium
GTCGAGCACGTAGTCTACATGCGGCAAATCGCGGATGTCCAGCGTCAGGTACCCTTCATTCGGCGTCCATCCCGGTCCGATCTCCAGCTTCGGTTTTTCGCTCATTCGCGCATTCACTCCCGGCTTTGAAAAGTCTCTCTCCACCGTATGGTGTGGAAATCATTGCTGTGTGGGTTACAATCCTATTCCGGATGATAAATGGCAGACGAAGCGCGCATGGCGGTCTCGACCGTATTTCACGACGCCGGAGGGGGGCGCCGCGCGCAAAGACCATGTTCCGCAGTTGCCCCTCCCGCTTGAAACAGAAAGAAGATCTCCCGCGCGTAGCCCTTTGCCTGGCGCCGCGGAGCCATGGCATATTGACGGATCCCTTCCAGCCTGAGACAATAGGCTCGGCGCGCCGTGAACGGCGCCCGCATGGAGGTGCAGTCTGTTTGCGCATCGCTTTTGTTGATTATGTTCTGGACCCCAGCCGACCAGGGAGATCCGGTCTCTCGGACATCGTCTGGGATATGTCGGCTGAACTCATCAATCAAGGGCACGAGGCACATATCGTGGCCTCATACACGACAAGTGTCTACCCGGACCCGCGAGTGCACGTACACAATTTTCACGAACCATTCATAGGGTATCGCAATATCATTGGCCAGGCGCTCATCCTCAAACGAGCGGCAGGAATCGTACGATCGATTCAACCGGATATCGTTCACTCCCCCGAGTACACGTCAACGGCGGCGTTTCTGCTGTTTGGTGTCAGAACACCCCTGGTGGTGACCGTTCCCGGGAATATATTCTATCGGCTCAGCATGCCCGACGGAAGCGGATACGAGTGGTACTATGCACAGGTCCTAAAATGGGCCGCGAGACGTTCCGCGCGTGGGTGCGCGCGCGTCATCGCCATCAGCAACGAGATGAAATACTGGTGGGAGAAAACAGGCAGCGCTCCGGATGCGACTCCAATGATTCCTCTCGGAGTCGATCCCGATCGGTTCCGAGCCGTTGCCAACGCAAGGATGGACCTCCGCCTTGACGAAAATGCAACCATACTTGTATATATTGGACGTTTTTCGCGCGAGAAGGGACTGCTTGATCTGTTGGACGCCGCCGCCCGTGTGCCATGGGGCGAGGGAAGAAGGCCGCTCAAGATCGTCCTCATTGGACGGGGACCGCTCGCCCCTGACCTATTGTCTGCTGTTGCCAGATTGTCGCTTGAGGATGTCGTTGAGGTCCGGGACTGGGTCGATTCATCTGAACTGTCGGCATGGTACTCGGCCGCCGATGCAGTCGTCCTGCCGAGCTACACCGAGGGCCTCAGCCGTACAATCCTCGAGAGCATGTCATGCGGAACACCCGTGATCGCCTCTGCTATATCAGGGTCGGAAGACCACGTCCAGAACGGCGTCACCGGGTACCTTTTCCCAAGCCACGATGTGGATGCGCTCGCTTCAGTCATTCAGAAGGTCAGCGACGACCCGATGCTCTTGCGGTCCATGAGGGACCGCGTTTTCTCGTACACTCAGGAAAACCTGACGTGGAGCAGAGTCGTCGCGCGCGTCGTGGACGAAGTCTATCGGCCGATACTCGGGCAATGATCCCGGGTGACCGGTTCCACAGACCGCGCCATGCCTCGGACCCTATATCTGGATTCACTGCGCCTGCGCCGCGGACTGTATCACAGTTCCCCTAGGCACTCGTACCCCCTGCGACGCCTCCCCGGGCAAATCCCCTCTTCGAGCGCCGTCCCAGAGCGATGAATGGCCTTTCTATAAACGTGTACGTCAGCGATGATATCCCGATCAACGCAAGCATCCAGACCACCGCCGTCACGACCGGGAACGGTGTTACCGGCACCGCGGATATGACAAGCGCCTGCATGAGATATACAGAATAGCTGATCCGGCCCAGGTACAGTGTCGGACGGTTTATGGCGCGGCGGCGATAATGAAATCCAATCACGAATACGAGATACGCGCCGAACCACGCCGTAATCATCGGTAGAAAACTTCTCGTCCCCAGAAAAGCAGGCTGACTCTGACCGAAAAAGTAGGAGTAGTTGATAACGACGATCGAAACGGCAGCCAACAACAGGACTGCCCCCGCCTTCCGCGAATTCACTTGTCCCTTGTAAAGGCGATATATGACTGTACCGACGAACATGGTCGCGAAGTTGAAGAACAGTCCGTTCCCAGAGTGTATCGCCAGGACGCGCGGCAGGATGTAGCCGGCAACCATGGCAAGTACCAGCCAAAGGGCGGCGACCATGACAGTCCTTCTCAAAAGGCCCGCCACGAACAATGCGGAGACCATCAGGTAGAACACCATCTCAAAGTTTAGCGTCCAGTACAACGGGAGGATATTCCCCTGACCCAGGAACTCCTGTAACATCACCAGGTTTGCTGTTATCGTGATGAACGGGCGATCATAGAGGGAGGCAGGCATCATCTTGTAGAGCCCGACACTCAACAGCGCAAACGCGACGACCATACTGAACAAAAAGAGGGGATAAAGCCGGAGTAGACGCCTCATCCAGAATTGTCGCAAAGAACCTATCCGTTCAATTGAATTTGGTATGATGAACCCGCTGGTCAAGAAGAAGACGGTCACACCAAATTGGCCCAACTGAAAGTATGTCGTAACGAAATAGACGAATCCGGGAAACAGTCGTTCACCAATGTGTTCGATTGCCACCGACGTTGCAGCAATACCCCGAATGGCGTCAAGAAAATCGAGTCTGCCATTATGGCGAGCGGTCTCGTCAACGGCCTTCATTTCTCCATGCCCCCTATGACAATGACCTGTTACGCATAACATTCACTCTACCATATATTTGTATGTGTATATCTAGGATTCAATATAAAGCTATATATATCTATATATCCATGATAAAATTTTCTTAACAATCCATCCTAGCCCTTAGGATCAGTCAGCTATCGGTTCCGTGATTCGCGCATGGTATAGAGTTGCCTTGCCGTACCGAGTTCCAGGAGGATTCCTATCGCTGAACTTAAAATAATCTTTGTGTCTTGTACTTCCAGAAACCGCACGACATTCGTCCCTTCCCCTGCTTCTCCCGTCTTTCAAGGACTTCAGTCGTCAATTCCCAATGCTCTCCCTCTTTAGAAATGCTTCTTGACGCCGACCGCCCCTGCAGACTGGATCGATTCCCCATTATATACTCATCTGTGAAAGGGGGAATATTCCCATGCTTCTGACTGAGGCAGCTTCCAAACGGCAAAATAATTTCGACTTCCTGCGCTTCACCGCGGCGACCATGGTCGTCTTGTCGCACAGTTGGCCGCTTACCACCGGGTCAAACCGATCTGAGCCCTTGGCATTACTTACGCACTACCAGTTGGACTTCGGAGCGCTCGCTGTCGACATATTCTTTATCATTAGCGGGTTCCTGATTGCTCAAAGCTACGACCGGAGCCGTAGCATCGTGTCCTTCACGCGAGCCCGTGCGTTGCGTATCGCGCCAGCCCTGATTGTGGTTGTGGCTATCCTTGCACTCATCACTGGGCCGCTGCTCACAACGTTCACGCAGGAGGACTATTGGAGCTACTTCCCTTTTGTTTCGTTCGTCTCCGACCGTCTGCCCGGAGTATTCACCAGTAATCCGTTCCCGTTCGCGGTCGACGGATCGCTCTGGACCATCAAGTTTGAGGTTCTGTTCTATGCTCTCGTTGCCATTCTTGGGGTGACCTCGCTCCTCGGAAATCGCTTCGTGCTGGTGTGCCTCCTGCTGGTCGCGATAACCCCACTCGGAAGGCACTATACACTCGGTCTTCTCCCCTTTTTTGTCGCTGGCATGATGTTTTACGGCTTTCGAAAGCACATTCCCATTCGCGCCGACATCGCGATTCCCTCCGTCCTGTTGATCCTGGCAAGCCTCGCATGGAGGACCTCGTTCATCTCGGTCTGGATTCTGCCTTGGATGCTCCCGCTCGGACTCGGGTACACGATTCTCTGGTTCAGCTACTCTCCAGCCATCCGTCTCCATCACTTCGCCAAACATGGAGATTGGTCGTACGGACTGTACATCTATGCGTTCCCTGTACAACAGACTCTCGTTCAATATGCCAGAATCAGATCTCCGCTGCTTCTGTTCCTGTTCGCATGGCCGATCAGCACTGCACTCGCCGCGCTGTCATGGCACCTCGTCGAAAAGCACGCACTGAAACTGAAACGCCCACATCGGGCTGCCCCGGAGCAGCCGCTCAGCACTCCAACAGTGTCTCTGCCTTGACGTGCATAAAAATTTCTTACACCAGGCTTGAGGCAAACATCATTGCTTTGGCCGCGTCCCATGGGCTTGAATAGAGTTAAAGTCCAGTACATATCGGAGGTTATGGAATGACCGGCAAGAATTCCTTCAGTCGCTTGACAGCTTTTGGCCTGATGACACTCGCCGCACTCGCTCCGGGCGCACTCATGGCGCCGGCCGCGTTTGCCCAGTCGCAATTGATCAGTAAGGCGCCAACCGGCGGCAACTTCGCCTTCACGAGCGTCAGCGTGAGCACCGGATCCGCACAGTCATTGCCCGGCGTGGTGAACGGTCCTTATGAACTGGTGACGGTCACAGTGCAGGAGACGGCCCCGGACTACATTGCGACGCCATCCGGCCCACAGGCCGAAGATGCGCACGCGCTGCCGCCCTCTTTGCCGTTCGCTTTCGTGCGCGGCAATCAGTCCGTCCCGTCCGTCGGGGTTACCGCAACCCCAACGAACGCGATGGCACTCGACCCGCAGGTTCCAAACACCCTCACAAGTCAGCCCGCGCTGACGTGGACGGTCACCTACGCGGTTCCCATCCCAGCCAATCTGTCACACCACAAGTACACCATTGAGGTCGGCTCGCCATCCGGTTTCCCGGCCAGCACGATGGTTCACTGGACCGCCAACACCACCGCCTCCTACTCGGCAACGGGACTCTATGTGAACGCGTGGTCTGACAGCGACGATCCCATCTATGGCATGGCAATATCCGGAACGTTCACCCTGCCCGCTCCGTCGCCGTCCTTGGATCGCGACAACCCTGGAAAGGGAAACAACGGTGAACCGCCCAACAATGACAGTGGAGACAATGGCAAAGGCAACCTTGGCGACCCCGGCAACGGTCAGGGGAATCAGAACAAGGGGCTCGACGGCACGGGTAAGTAGCGCCCTTGTCCGCGAGAACGTCCACAACGGATACGGGTCCCGGAAAAACCGGGGCCCGTATCCACTTTCGTGCAGCACAACTTCTATTTAGTCCCAATAGGCGTTGTTAATGCAAGCTCTGCTCATGGTTCGTCCGAAAGATGTATGTTCGCACAAAACGGGCCTTCCTGTAGCACCGTTGACTGGACGAAGCGAGCGGCATCCGTGGCATGGTCGTACATTGCACACGGAGACCCACGGTGAGGGGTGCTGAAAATGCGCGTGACGTTTGTTCTACCCGGTTATCCAACCCTGCCCATCGGGGGATATCGCATTGTTTACCAATACGCGAACTACCTCGTTTCGCGCGGCCACGAGGTGACGGTTGTACACCCTGCATACGTAAGACAGACCCTTCCTGCCCTTCCTGAGAGATTTCGGTCGTTAAGCCGAACCTGGAGATGGTTCTTGCGCTGGAGAGGTGCGACATTCCCGCCTCGGCAGAAGTGGCAGGCCATCGATGCGCGTGTAAGGATGAAGTACCTGCGCGAGGACCCGAATGCAGCCTGCATACCGGATGCCGATGCCGTATTCGCGACCGCCTGGACGACGGCCGAATACGTCAAGGATTACCCTCGCCACAAGGGCGTCCCGTTTTACCTCATTCAGCACTGGGAGACGTGGATGGGCGCTCCCGATCGCGTACGGGACACATGGCTGCTCCCGCTCCACAAGGTCCTCATTTCACGCTGGCTGTTGGAGCACGGGGAAACCTTGGGTGCCACACAAATGAGGCACGTGCCGAACGCAATTGACCATAACCACTTTCGACTAACCTGCCCGATGGAGAGCCGTCAAGCGCGTATCCTGGCACTGTACCATAGAAGCCAGTGGAAGGGGATCGGGGACGCACTGGCAGCCCTCTCCCTTCTCCATGAAGCACATCCGGAAGTGGCGATCACGATGTTTGGCGGCCCCCCACGCGGCAGTGAGATCCCCGACTGGATCACGTATCATCAAGATCCATCCGCCGACAGGCTCGTGTCTCTCTATAACGAGCACTCGATCTACCTCGCAGCCAGTTGGGCCGAGGGATGGGCTCTCCCTCCGGCAGAGGCCATGGCCTGCGGCTGTGCATTCGTAGGCACAGACATTGGAGGGTTTCGCGACTACGCTGTCCATGGGCTGACTGCGCTGCTCAGCCCCCCACGGGACGCTCAGGCACTCTTTTACAATCTCCGGCGGGTCGTCGAGGACCGCGACCTTCGCCAGAGGCTTCAGCGCGAGGGTAACCAACATATCCGCGAATTCAAGTGGGAGCGATCGGGAGCCGAACTGGAACGGTATATTCAAGAAATATGCGCTACGGCGAACTGACGGACTCGCGACGGTGGACTTGCGTGGGAGCGATCTGTGGCTCCCACCTGCCCCGGTGTCTAGCGGGCCGCCGCCGCGATGCCATCACGCCCCCGACATCAGCGTCCGAATCCGGCGGCCAAACGCCAGGAAGAACACAGACGGAACGATTAACAGATACGCCGCCGCTCCGACAAGCAGGTGAACCAAGGGCCGATCACCCATCGTGAATATCCCCGTCGCAGACAGTCCATAACGAATTGCCACGGCCAAGACCACAGAGACCCCGAGATAGACCGCGATGCGTGGCGCGCGCACAGACCACTGCAACTCCCTGCGGGATTGAAACCAAATGATCACGCTGTAGGCGCCGTAGCTCACCAGCGTCGCAAAAGAAGATCCTACGAATCCAAAACGCGGGACCAGAAGAAGGTTCAGTATCAGATTGAGGGACGCGGCAACCAGTGCACTCGCCGACATGGTCAGCGTTCGCTCGGTCAACTCCAGCGTTTTGTGCCCTATCAGGGATGCGCCCCAGAATAGCCTGCCGATCATGACCGGAACAAGCACCATCGCCCCCGCCCAGTAGGACCGATCGAACAGGACATGTACAAGGTCCGGTCCGATCACCATGGTGCCCCCGATCATGAGCGCCGCCAGAATCCCGTAGATTTCCGTCATGATGGACAGCGTGCGGGACGACTCCGCCATGCGTCCGGCGCTCCACTGCTGATAGAGCACGGGTCCTGTCGCCAGGGCGACAGGACCGTTCAAAAGTCCTGAGGCCATCGCCACGAGGTTGAAGTTGACCCCATACACGGCCACCTCGGAGGGTCCGCGAAATACCCCGATCATGTATCGATCCTCGGAGTAGAGGAGACTCGCCGAAAAAAACCACACGGTCATCGGGAGACCATATCGGAACAAGCGGCGCAACACCTCCAACTCCCCTGGCTGTAGACGCCTCGGTCTGCGAACCAGCTGAACGCCCGTCTGTCGCGCGATCCACGGCAACAGAAGCAGATTCGCGACGGCCGGTCCCCAGAGCAGACACGCGATGTGCGCTCCTGTAAGGTAGACCAGCAGAATCGACGAGACGGTGGAGATCGTGGATGCCCCCACGACAGCACGACGATAAAGAGCAGGGCGCAGGCTTGCCATGAGAACAGGCAGCGCGATGGCCGAAAAGCACTGGGTGACGAGTGAGACATAGACGCCGACCAACGACAGCAGGCTCAGCGCGTGGATCTGAAGATTGATGACGAAAAATATAAGACTCAGAAGTGTAACTACGCCGACAATCCTGATATAGATCTGCTCAACGGAGGTCAAGAAGGGGACCAGCAGCCCTCGGTGCACATACTCCGAGTAGAATCTCCCAATCGGTTGCGCAGCCCATTCGGTAACCAGTATGGTCAGCGGCGTCGTCACCGCAAGTATGAGAGCATAGACTCCATACTCCTGTGTCGTGAACGCCCTTGTGAAGAAATAGACCGCACCAACCGCCAGGATCCCTGGCAAAAGGGTCGCGGGCAGGTAGGTAAATGCGTGCGCCGTGATCCTGCGCGCCGCGCTGACTTGTTCCTGGGCTATGTCCACGAGAATCCCCCGTCTCCCTTCGACGCCATCGCGCCGTCCTCCTGATGGAACGATCCGACGATCAAGCCCGCCCTTGCTGTGCCTCGTCCTCCGCTCACGCCCCACAGCCCCCGAGGACTTCCCCGTAGAGCGCTTCAAGCCGCCCCGCGATCTGCTCCCACGTATAGCGCGACAACACCTTTTGGCGACCGGCCTCTCCCATGCCCTGGCTGACCTCGCGATCGAGACAGCGGGCGATTGCCCGCGCGAGTCCCCGGGCGTCGCCGGGGTCCGCGAGAAAGCCGTCGCGTCCACTGTCGACCACCGTCCTCACGCCGGGGAGGTTCGACGCCACCACTGGCGTGCCGCATGCCAGTGACTCCAGCAAAACGACGCCGAACGCCTCCCCCTGCGTGGTGCTCGGCAGCACGGTCACACGGGCGCTCCGGTACGCGTCGATGAGCCGTTCTGGGGGCACGCTCCCGACAAAGTGCGCCCTTCCCGGCAATCGCTCGTCAGCCGTCGCTTCAAACGCGGGCCGCAGGTCGCCGTCACCGACAAACAGTCCGTGAACCCCCTCGAGCAGGCTCAGGGCTTCAATCAATACCGTGACGCCCTTGAAAAAATGGGCGGTGTCCATCGCGCCCACAAACAGCACGATCGCCGCGTCGTCGGGAATCCCAGGCCACTGCGTCGCGGCTTCTCCGTCTGGCCGCGGGGTGAACCGGCCTGCGTCAACGCCGTTTGGAATCTCCACCACCCGGCTCAGATCGCGCAGGCTGCGCGACAGCATCGAGTGTTGCGCATAGTCCGCGGAGGTGGCAACGACGCGACGCGCCCATTCCAGTTCCAGAGGCTGGACAAGTGCGCTGTACATGCCGAACAAGGATCCCTTCCAGCCTGGGGACAGGAGGTCGTTGTGATACGTCACGACCAGCGGGGTGGCCGTGGCCCGGGAGGAGGCGACGCAGAGTTCCGCGCCGAAGATATACGGATAATGAAGGTGTATGATGTCAAACCCCTGCAGTTTAGTCCCAAGTTTCGGCGTAAAGGGAGCGTTCCCGACCCTGAAAATGGCGGGAAGGTAATGGACTGGAAACGGGAATGACAGCGCATCCTTGTCGCGCGGGACGGCGGTCACCACCTCTACCGCGTGACCGCGCTCATGCAGCCCAAGAACGTGGTGGTACGCCACATTGCCGGTGCCGCCCCAATACGGAGGAAATGTCGCCGTTACGTGCACAATCTTCAGTGTCAATGTCTTACACCCCGATCCGGATTCAGCGATCCGCGAGAACCCGCTCGTACACCGCCGCCGTCTGCGCCGCGGTCTCCGTCCAACTGTATTCCCGCACCCTGCGCAATCCCCGCAGCACGAGTTCACCCGTCAATCCCGGCTCGCTGAGCAGCCTTCTCATCGCATCCACAATGGCGTCCGTCGAGAACGGATCGACCAACAGCGCGGCGTCCCCGGCGACTTCCGGCAGAACGCTGCGATCAGACGTCAAGACCGGCGCTCCGCATGCCATGGCCTCAAGAACGGGCAGCCCGAAGCCCTCCTCCAGGGAAGGAAACGCGAAGATCGCCGCATTTGCGTACAGACTCGCCTGGTCTTGGGCGGACAGGTAACCGAGGTGCTCGACCCGGGCACCGAGACCCGCCTCTTTCGCCGCCCGCTGCAGCCACTCCACCTGTTCACCGCGCCACCGCCCGCACACGTACAGGTGCAGGTCCGCATGCTCTGCGGACACGCGGACAAAGGCGGTCCAGAGCCGTTCCACGTTCTTGTGCGCCTCCGCACTGCCGCTGTAGGCGACATAGGGTCCCGGCGCCGTCGCGAAGCGACCCTCCCCACGCTGCGGGCGGTACAACCCCGTATCAACGCCGAGCGGTATCACGGTCACTCTCTCCCGCGGATAGCCCAGCGTCGTCACGACGTCGTCCTTGACCCGCTGGCTGATCGCGATCAAGTGGTCGGCTTGGACGAGCTTGCGATGGTAGTACACGCGCCAGCGCAGGTTCGACAGCAGGGTGGACGGACTCGTTCCGGTCGGCCCGACTCTCAGCCCCGTCAGATCGTACAGTGTCGCCACGGTGCGCCAGCGCGGCGACAGCACGAGGCCATTGAAATCGGTGGCGTGGAACAGCGTCGGCCGCGCCTGCGTGAGCGTCTGGCGCAGGATCACTTCGTTATACATCCAGTATACCTGCGCCGGCTTGTGGGGACGCCACATCGTCACGGAACGCGCACGGACAGCGTCCGATACATCGCGGGCTTCGCCCCGCTCGAGCACGAAGCCCAAGCGGTCGGGTCCAAACTGCCCCAGGAGTGCGGCGGACAGCTGGCGGGTGTACGTCCCGACCCCGCGCACCCTGTGCTCCGACTGAAGCGGCGTCGCATCGACAATAATCACCCCATCCACCCCTTCCCGGTTCACGTCGAGAGCAGCCCTTCATAGACGCGCAGCGTCTTCTCGGCGGTGCGCCTCCACTCGAACCTCGCGGCGCGTTCGTAGCCCGCGAGACCCAGACGCTTCGCAAGCGACGGTTCCCCGAGAACGCTCCCCATGGCGTGTCGCAGGGCCGCCCCGTCCTGCGGATCCACGAGCAGGGCCGCATCCCCCGCCACCTCAGGTATGGAAGATGTGTTCGACGAGATCACCGGAACGCCGTGAGCCATGCCCTCGAGCACAGGCAATCCGAATCCCTCGTACAGGGATGGATAGATGACGCAGGCCGCATTCGCATACAACACGTGAAGCTGTTCATTGTCCAAGTAGCCCGTCCAGACGACCCTGTGCTGCAGGGCTGTCGCCTGGACCGCCACATCCTCCGGCAGTCGCGACCGCGGACCGGCGAACACGAACAGGACATCGGCTCCGGCACCGACGATGTCGGCGAACGCGGCCAGTGCGCGCGCAACATTCTTGCGCGGGTTCACACTGCCGACGAACAAAAAGTACTGCCGGTCTATGCGCCACGTGCGCAGTTCAGCGACACGCCCGCGCCAGGCGTCGATCTGTCCGTCTGTCGGGCGCGCCGTTCCCAGCTCGGTCACGTGCACCTTGCTCTCGGGAACCCGCATGCACCGCACCAGGTCGCGCTTCGCGCACTCGCTGACCGTAAGAATTGCGTCGGCAGAAGACCTGCTCCAGCGCACACGGGTCTGGAACGTCAGATTCGTCAGCAGCGGCTGAAGGCGCGGGAAGAGAAACGGCACTGCGTCGTGCACCGTCACGACACGTTTCCATGCGGCCCGCACCGACCCCACAAGAGGAAAAGGCGCGATGCCGCACGGATCGTGCAGGATGTCCAGCCTGAGCGTCCGGGCCGCACCTTCCAGGACACCCGCGCCCGCCGTCAGAGCGACCGGCAGTCTGGCAAGGGACGGGACCGCAAACTGCTCGAACTCCCTGTACATCGCAAGCTGTGAATCTGGATAGGGGTTCAACAGCACAATCTCGACGTCGGCCGCCAGTCGACGAAGGTTATTGAGCAGTTCAACCGTATAGCGTCCGATTCCCGTCAACTGCTCATTCATGCCGTAGGTGAAGACGCCCACCCGCACTCCTGTTCCTCCTCGCGCACTTCGTTGTCGCCCATTCCTTCACGGCCGCCCGCACAAGAAAACCTGCCGCCGCGGTCCGCGCAGGATGACCAGTGCTCACTCGTCAGGTGGTCGGCGAATGCCGCAGACGCAGGACCATGTCGACAATGACCGTGTATGCGATCTTCGCATATTCGGACAGCGTGATCGCCCGCCCGGCGGCCGTCGTCCACCATGTGGCGGGGTGAAACCCCGCGTAAGGCGACGAACAGTACACCAGACGGATTCCCTGGCCGAAAAACACGTAAGAAAAATCCGCCCAGGCCCTTCTCATGTGAAAGGTCGAACTGACGACGATCGCGGAGGTCAAGTGATGCGCCTTCATCACCTGAAGTGTGTACAAGGCGTTTTGAAAGGTGGTCAGGGAGCGGTTGTCCAACAGGATCCGGTCGGACGGAACACCGCGTTCCACCGCCTGTTGCCTCATGTGCTGCGCCTGATCCTGCCACGGACTGTACACCGCCCCGCCGGACATCAGCAGACGCGGCGCATACCCCTTCCGATAGAGCTCCACCGCCTTCGCGACGCGCGCTGGCGGTCCGCCGCCGAGCACCACGATCACGTCCGACCCGACGGGCGCCTGATTCAATGCCAAAAAGTCGCCCGCGAACAGGAACACCAAGACAAGGAGGCAGATCGGCGCCGCCAGCCACAACATCCTCTTTCCATGCATCTTTCGCGCCCCTCGCAACCCCTCAAACAAGAGCATACACGTCCTTGAGCCAGAAGTAATAGAACATAGAAAAAATCCTTCTAAAGATTTCTTTAACTATCTTTGGAAGATATTTGTTGCTATACCCCGCTTCTCACGTTACGATATTCATGATAATCAAGCTAGGGGGGGTACTATGGCACACCGTCTTTTCCGCACCGCCGTCTTTGTCGGTTCGGCGATGGCGTTGACCGGAGGTTCACTGATGTTCGGGACAAGCGCATTTGCGTCCACACCCATTCCGAACGATGTGCACTTTCTGATCACCGGCATCTCGTCACCGGTGTCCACTGCTGCGGGGGGCAGTAACATCGCGGTCACGGTTTCGGTCTACGAGGCGAACGCGGACGTCATCGGGACCTCACAGTTGGAGGACCAGCACTCTTTGCCGGCCGCATTTCCGTTCACCTTCACGCCGCAGGGCGGCGCGCCCGTGACGGAAACGGGCGTCATGACCACCGGTGCAAGTGGGTTGAATCCACAGGTTCCACAACCGGGAAACCAGTGGACCTATACGTACATGGTGCCAACACCCGCTGTGGCCCAGAACACGAACTACACGGTTTCCGGCGGTTCAGGACAAGTGCCGGCAAACCTGACGGATGCACAGTTGGCGAACTATCCGCCGTTCATGATTCACTGGTCAGCCAACACATCCTCGTCCTACGGCCAGAACGGGAAGCTGTCCGTGAACCAGTGGCAGGACACGGATGATCCCATCTTCGGATCGGCGTCGTTGCAGGTGCAGCTCACCCCTCCGCCCACGAACAATATGCCTGAGGTGCCGTTTGCAGCTGCACTCCCGGCCCTGCTCGCGGTCGGCGGTCTGGGATACGCGGTCCGCAGGGCACGTCGCGGCAAGAAGTAGTTCGTTCGCAAAGAGAAAATGAACCCTACTTCCGTGGTCGAGACGCATCATAGAGTCTCCACTCGCACTCTTCGAAGGCGCCCGGTGTGACCGGGCGCCTTCGAAGTCAAAATCGTCCCCATTGACAGTTACGTGCTGGAAGCTTGACCATAGCGCTTCCTGGCCGGGGTCTTTCTTGTACCGCGAAAAAATCTCACCACTTGGTGCTTCCTCGCGCGGCACCCACCGCTGCCAGGATGCCCGCGGCAGCATCTCCGATGAATGTCTTCGTAATTCCCATGAGGCGCACCGGTATCCCCGCTGCCGCGCAGTACCTGGTTCGGTTGAGGATGGAGTGCAGGAACAGAAGGCAAAAGACCGACCACAGAAAATGCCACGCGACCCCCGCCAATAGAAGCGCTGGATACAGAAATGAGAGGGCAATTGTGAGATAAACGGAACGCACCTCGCGATAGCATCCATAGCGGCGCCCCAAAGTGACGACATTTCTCAGCCACCGGCTGCGTCTCTTGATGTAGGTCCGCAAATAATGTGAGAATTCCGTCTCAATCTCGGCATTCTTGACATGTTTGATCGCAAAACCTGCTGCCACAAGTTGCTTGGCAAGCGTGTAGTCGGTGCCGCTCGGCGCCGCCGCCGAGAAACTTCCCGTTGTTTCGACTGCGGATCTCTTCAACAGAGTGTTCGCGCCGAGGATACCCGCCACGTAATCACCGGCTCTGATTTGGCCATAGCGCTCGATACCCCACTGTGCGCAAACGAAGGCCTCCTGACGTTGCTCCATCAAGGGTGACATGCCTCCGGTGACGCACTCCGCTCCTCCTTCGGATAGAGCAAACATCATCGCTGTCACACATTCGGGCGACAGCCTGCTATCGACGTCCGTAAGGTATATCCACTCACCGTCGGCGTGGGGTAGACCGGCGCGCAGGGCGCCCTGTTTCCCCATGCCGGCAACCTGTTCGAGAACGACGACATCGCTGGATGACATCGCCAAGGCATCCGCATATCCGCCGTCCGGTCCGCCGATACAGATGACGAGCTGTCGGTCGATACTGCCCAAAGAATAGAATGACTCGAGGAACGGACGGATGTCGTGCTTGGCATTCCATCCCGCCACGAGAAACGTGACCCTCGGAAACACCCAGTTGCCAGAGCCTGGGGCGTCCACCCGAATACCCTGCAGGGAACGGCCTGCGACGCGCGTCGTCCGACGGAGAGTGACGACTATGCGCAACGCGTGATAGGCAAGGAATAGAGCGAACGCGACCGCAACCAGAAGATCAAGCATGGCAAGACCCCTCCCCCAGGCCACGAACTCAGTCAATTGGATCCGAGCCCAACCACCTCTGTGCGCGCAGAGTGGGATCCGTCCCCCAAGCGTACGACATGGACGGGAATGCCAGCAAAGATGTTTCTGGTGTCAAAGATGCGTCGCGCCCGCCGGGCGATGTCCGCTAGGTCGTATGAAGAGTGCTTCACCAAGGCCACCACGCAGTCGTAGTCGCCAATGCGGTCGACAGGCACATTCTCAAAGACCCTACCGCGTACCGTCATGCTGGGTACAAATGGATCATGATAAGCCACTTCAAGACGCTCCTCAAGCAAGAGTTCGAGCACCTCGTGACTGGGGGACTCCCTGTAGTCAGCGACATCGGCCTTGTACGTCATTCCCAGCAGCAGAACCCTGGCGGTCGGGACCGCGACGCCGCTTGAGCCGAGCAGCCTTACGATCCGGTCGACGACATGACGCGGCATATTGTTGTTGATATCGACCGCCGTTTCGATAAAGCGCGAAAAAAAGTTGACCGATTTCGCCTTCCATGAGAGATAGAGTGGATCCAACGGAATGCAGTGACCTCCGATTCCCGGTCCGGGATAGAACGGCATAAAACCGAAGGGTTTTGTCTTGGCGGCATCGATCACCTCCCAGACGTCAATCCCGAGCCGCTCACACATGATTGCCAACTCGTTGACAAAGCCGATATTGATGGCCCTGAAGGTGTTCTCCAACAGCTTTGTCAACTCCGCGCTGCGCGTCCCCGAGACGCGTACGACGCGGTCTACAAATGTGGCGTAATAGTCGCCGATGACCTCAAGTGATCGGGCGTCGTCAGCACCCACCACCTTCGGCGTCGACGCCGTATCAAAGGTCGGATTGCCCGGATCCACGCGCTCGGGAGAATATCCAAGGAAAAAGTCCTCACCCGCCCGCAGGCCGCTCACCTCCAGCATGGGTCGCACGAGGTCGGCAGTGGTTCCTGGATAAGTCGTGCTCTCCAAGATGACTGCCTGTCCGGGCCTGAGCCGCCGCGCGATCTCTTCCACGGCCGAGCGCACGAAGACCAGATCCGGTGTCTTCATTCCATCGAGCGGAGTCGGGACACATATACTGATGAAATCCGCCTCGTCGAGCAGACCAAAGTCGGCTGTAATCCGCGCCCCTCCTTCCTCAACCAATTTCAGGGCGCGTTCTCCGTATCGACGTTCCAATTCAAACCTGCCTGACAAGATGGCGTCGACCTTGGCGGGATTGGCGTCAATGCCTATGGCACGATGCCCACTCTCCCCAAGGTGGACCAGAAGAGGCAACCCGACGTAACCCAGCCCCACTACAGCCCCAACTGCCATGCATGTAATCCCCTCTCCAGAATTTGATGGTGCCGTGTTCCATTTCATAGGCTGCCAGGCGGTCTAGAGTCGAGTGAGTAATCCCTTGATAAAGGAGACTCCCCTAAGATCAATGCCCGCTTTCAAATACAGCATCTCAAGGCGGAGCGCGGCCACCTGCCACTGCGCCAGATGGCGCCTCGCGAGTCCACTTACATCTGCCCATCTCTGCGCCAGCGGCCGTTCATTCTGCAGTTCCTGCAGATAGGAGCCCACCATGCGAAAGACAATCGACCGATGGATGTGGACGGCCCTCTGTCTGCCCACCTGGAGGCGCGCAGCCGTGGCCGCCGGGATGGTGTCGAAAAACTCATCCACCCAGGGAATCGCTCCAGCCGCCATCTGCAGGGCATAGACGCTTGTGACATTTGAGGAATGCTGCCTCCAATAGGCGAGCTCGGACCTGATGTGAAAGAACTTCCACCTCAGAGACAACATCAAGAACGTCGGCCGATCGACAAGGGGCAGACTCGCCGGCTGAATAAACCCCCCGATCTGGTCAAGCGCTTCTCGCCTGATCAATGAAGCCTGCGGCGGAATACCCGCTGCTGGCGTGTAGATCTGGTGGCTGAAATCCTCGGGCCGCGCGTAGTCGTTCGGCATCCTGGAGGTCCCGATCAGAGCACCGTTCCGAACCCCCACGGTTCTCACCTGACCATAGACCACCGCATACTCGGTTCCGAGCTGTTCCATCTGCGTCACCAGGGTCTTGAGTGTGTCCACCGGCCAGTAGTCATCTCCCTCGAGAATGGCGACGTACTTTCCCCTCGCTTGGCCCAGAGCGACATTATAGGTCTCAGCCAACCGCCAGATGCCCTTATTCTCCTGCACGATCAACCGCCGGCGGTCGTCCGGTTCGGCCAGCGCAATGCAGTCTCGGGTAGCGTCGGTCGACCCGTCGTCCACGATGATCTGCTCCCAGTCAGTAAAGCTCTGGCTCTGGACGCTGCGGATGCACTCCGCGATGTACTTTTCATGATTGAATGTCGGCGTAATGACCGTGACCACGGGCATATCCATGCCAATCACTCCGTTTCCTTCCGGATCGAACAATCGGGCGCACCGTACCCGCATGCGGACTCGCGCCGTCCGCTGACGCATGGCTCGCTGTAGGACACGAGGGCCATCCCGCCATCCGGCGGCTCGAACAACCCCTTCCCTCAACAGCCGTGCCCCTCACACCGTCAGCCATACCGCCCTGTGAAAGGCGGAATCCCCGACTTCCGTCAAACGGAACACAACCCTCCCTCCGCCGGTGTGCCCTGCTGGAAGAGCAAACCCGTGCGTCCAAGACCCCCGCGGCGCAAGAGCGATTCTGGTCATTCTCGGCGTCCGGGAACCAGCCCCGAATTCCTTGAGCAGAAACGTCGCGCCCTTCGCTCCAGGATTGTCTACATGAACCTCCACAGCCCGCGCAGGATGGCCGATCGGAAGTCCCGGGGGCAGCACCCCGCGACCGACTGTCAGGTACAGCGACGGGCTCGAGCGAGAGTATCCCGGCGCCAGCAACGCCAGCACCGTAAAGAAGACCGCCAGCAGCGCCGCGGGATATGGCCATAGGCCAGACGGCGCGGTCCGCTTGCGACGCGCAGCGTTCTGCAGGTCCGCAGGAGGTGCCCGTCGGACAAAGGCGGCCGCTCCGACCGGGAGCAGTACGGCGAGCGCCCCAAGAGCAAGGTTGCGTTCATTCAGCCGCACGCCGACGGCCGAAAATCCGAGCGCCAGAGTCACGTCAAAAAGGGCGCTGACAGCCAGGATCAACACCCACCTCAGGAGTGGGGCTAGGCTCCGGGGTTGGGGGTAAATCGCCGCAATCACAAGATATCCTGGAATCACCATTGCGTTGAGCAGCCCCAGGACGATCCGCACCGTCGACATCGGGCCAGCGAATGGAAGTTGGACATTCGCCACAAGAAACGATCCCGCCAAACTGGCCACCGCGAGCGCGGCGCTAGTTCCGGATGGCCGCGTCACCTGCGCCCGGCGACCGCTCGGTTGTCCCGCTTCGGGACCCGGCACAATGGACATCTGCGACTACCTCCTTCTTGCGCGCCTCACTGCCATCCAGTCGGCCCTGCATCGTGCGCGCCTTCAATATTGAAACGGAGACGAGAACGGAGGTGCATAGATCTGGGCGCCTCCGTTGTCAAAGATGCGATTCATCAAATGGACGTCGGGAAGAGCGACCCTGTTGGCCAAGGCGGAGCCCGTGACCATGGGCGACACCAGGACATCTGTGATGAACGGCGATTTGGCCGGGGAGTACCCCACAACGACATCGCGCGAGCGGCTGTCCGGGAAGAGAGCGCCATACAGGTACACGAGGCGGTTGTCCCCCCCAACCCACATGGCCGTGCTCCTTGCGTTTTGTTCGAATGCCGTCAGCGCCGCGCGTTCGTCTGCCGTGTATCCCATCCAAAGGGTCGACGACACCGGCTCCACGGTGCTCTTGGGCACCGCCAGGATGAACATCACGCCGTACACCAGCGCCAGAACCCCTGTCACGAGAACGCCGCGCAGGCGGGAGCCGAGGCGGGAGCGGACGATGCCCAGCGCGATGACCGTCACCGGAGGGGCAAACAGCGAAAAATAGGTGTAGTTGCGCAACTCAAGGTTGGTCCCGGCACTGAGTCCCACCAGGTCGACGGGAACGGCTGCGGCGACAAGCGCCATGAACGCCAAGTAAACGCAAAAGAGAACGAATTCCTCGGAACGCACGCGCACCCGTCGACGCAAGACAGCGGCGACGATGAACAGCAGCGACACGCCGGACAGCAGGATGAGCGCCCAGTGAAACGTGGCGAAGACCTCGTTCACACCCGCTGTGACCCACTGCGAACTCGCGATCGCGTATGGATTGTCCGCGGCCAATTGTGTGACGAAAAGGTCCTTCAGCTTCGTCAAGAGCGTCTGCATGAGCGTCGTGTCTCCCGCGGACTGCGGAAACAGGAACACCATGACCCAGAGCATGAGGAGAGCGGACACCATTGCCGTGGTCCTGAACCTGCGGATGTAGTCGCGCGACTCACCGCCCCCCACAATGCGGCGTCCAAACAGCGTCAGCATCGCTGCGGTAAGCAGTCCGGCGACCACCATGAACACCCCGAAGTAGTCGTTTGTCACGCCATTCATGTAGATGCTGACGTAGTAGAGGATGGTGGAGGTGATGGTCGACTTGAAGTCGCCCCGGCGCTCTGCATCGACAAACCAGAGCAGACTGTATACCGCCAGCATAATGAACGGGACGTTGAGCTTCTCGTGATTTCCCCGCAGCAGGGTGAACATCAGGTCGGGAACCAGGAACAGCAGCATGGCGGCCACAGCCGTGGCCGCCTCCGAACGCAGCAGTCTGCGGTACAGGAGATACGCCGTCAGGAGCGCAAACGTCATGCCGAAAAAGGGAGCGACCAGACCGTTCACGACTGCCGGGGACAACCCCGTCTCGAGCGACAGAACGCCGAGCCACGCCGGGTAGCCGAACCCGTGCGAATACTGGCCTGGAAAGAGGACGCTGCCCGCGCGCAACATTGCCGTGGTCGTGCCGGTGAAAACCGACGTGTCGTTTTCGATCCACAGCCCGTTGTAGCGAAACTCAAAGTAGGCCGCGTACAGAGCGCCGATCACGGCAACAGCCCCCGCAAAGCTGGATCCCGTGCGCGACGCCCCGTACGGTGTCTCTTCCTGCCGCGAGAGAGCGGATCGATCCACCGATTCAGCGCTCATTCTTGTGCAACCTCCTTCGCGACGCCACGACGACGGCGGGCATGAACAAAAGCGCGCACAGGGCGGCGATGGCATCCATCCGCGGAGGCAGGGTGTCCGCCAGGGACGAGGCCAGCCATGTAAGGAGAAAGGCCTGCACGTTCAGCCGCACCCGTTGTTCCGCGCCGCCCGCCATGGCCTGCAAAACGGAGGCGCCTGCCTTGTGCGGCGTCCATCTCGCCTGGACCGTCACGGCGTCGTGCCCGCCGACGCGAACCGCCGTCTTCACCAGAGGGTAGCCATTCGCCGTAACGGTGAGCGGCGCCGTGAGAGGCAGGTCGCCGGTGTTTCGCACCGTCACACGAAAGCGCTGCGGAACGCTCACCGTGGCGGTTGGCGCCAGCCCGTGCACCGTCACGGCGGGCGTCGCCCGCGTTGCAGGCCGCTCCGTCCAGACGCCGCGTCGGGTGTCGTACGCCGCGACATACGCGCCGGGCTTCAGCGTCCCGACGCCGGGCAGGCGCCCGCTTCGCGCAGGTCCGGAAACCCGCAGAACAAGCCGTAACCCGGATGGCGTCGCAGTGACGTCTTCGATGGCGACGCCCCGCGCAAGCGGGGACGTCCGCGGCAGCCACGACGACATGTCCTCCGGAGTGCGCGGTGCCTGCGCCGCCGCCATGCGCCTGAAGGCGAGCCACGCCGCGTGACTGTCGGGCGGCGAGACGACCGTCGTCGCGCCGGGCCGACCGTCCTTAACCCATGTCGAGCCATCTGGCCCGGAATAGAGGCTCCACCCGTCAAGGTGGACAAACCGCTGCAGCACCCGCCCCCTGCCGCCCACGAGCTTCCACTCGTCGATAAAACGGCCCCCGGTCAGGTTCCGCTCCCTGAGTTGCCGTCCGTTTCCGAGATTCCATACGCCGGCCTCAGCCCCCAGCAGGTGCCACCTCCCGTCAACCGGGCTCAGGTACAGCTTGGGAACCGCCGGCTCGCCCACCCGGTACTCGCCGCGAAACCCTGAGCGGATGGTCTGGAACCCGGCCAAGTTCGGCGTTGCCGACCATCCCCTGACGTACGGAATCCCGACCGATATGGCCGGCCACTCGTAGATCCCTTCCGTTGTCTGGTAGGAGTGGCCTTCCGTGTCGACAAACGTCTGCACAGGCCACGCGTGCCCGGTCACCCACGCCGGAAACGCCGCGTATCCCGGCGCCTTGACCGCCAGGGCTCCGCCGGCCAGCACCGTCTTTTGCGTATACGGTACATTGCCATAGACGCCGAGTTTGTAGTTGAACAGAAGATTTCCCGGTTGGTTCGACCAGGAGTAGCGGACGTCCTCGCTTTGGAACGGATACAGCGGCGCCGCCTGCGACGCTTGCCCGTAGGCGCGGTAGTACGGGTCGTTGGCCGTGTTGTGCTGCAGGCGGATGACCAGATCGGGATACGCCGTCCGCGCGCCGGACAGGTTGTAGAAGCCCCACGGACTCTCGAAATTCGGCTCGGTCGTCTTCCCGAGGGGCAGTTTGGTCAGGCTGTACGCCGCGTATCCGGCGGGCTCCGCCCGGACGCTCACCACCTCTGAGAAGTCGCTGATCCGCCCCGCCTTCCAGTCGACGACCAGCGGCGGGTTCTCCACGCCGTAACCCTGCAGGAATCCGCCCGTGTAGGCGACATACGGCCAGTTCGGCGACACGCTGCCGTTCCATTTGAGCGTGGCGACCGTCTCGCGCTGCGCGTAATTGGTCCGGAGCACGCCGGAACCGGGGAACGCTGGGACCAACTGGCGCAGGTCCCACTGCGGAACGCCGTTTGGATACGCATGCGTCGTGATGCGGTAGACCGGCTGCCGGCCAGGCGCGCTGCCGAGGATCTTCGCGATGGACACCGGCTCCCACATGGCGTGGAACGGGCTGTAGATGGTGATCGACAGGTTCAGGTCGGGCAAGCCGTGACGGATCCACGCGCCGTCCTGCGACACCATGACAAGCGCCGGCCGCTCGCGCGCAGGGATCACGATCCGGCCGCGCCTCGCCGTCCAAGGCACGTAGTCCTTGCCGCGCGGCGCCTGAAAGACGAATGCGGTGGCCGTCTTCGCCCCTTGTGCGTGGACCAGCTTCACGATGAGCGACGGCCTGCGCGCGCCGCGGGAGGGAAGGTAGTACAGCAAGTACCCCGCACCCGCGCCGCCGTGCGCAAGACCGCGCACAGTCGCTGCGTCAGGCAGCATCCGGACGAGCACGTGCGGCCTGGTCGCAACACCGTTCCCGCCAGCCAAGGACCGCGCGTCCACGTGGCCCGCGTGCAGCGCCGCGAACCAGCACACCAGTGCCGCTACCCCGATGAGTTGACGTTTCACGCTGCACCTCCCGATCTGCGAGCCCTGGTCCCCGCGAGATATGGACCTGCGGATGGAGCTGCCCGCCGCCGCGTCCCCCGCCCCGCAACGCGCCCTGCACCGCTTCCCGTCAGCCCCCCGCGCGTCACGGCGTATTCCCTGTCGCGCGGAAAATCAGGAGGCTCGCGGCGCAGACGCCGCTGACGGCCGTCACCACGATCAGCCTTCGGCCGAGCGTCCGCGTCCGGTCCGCCGGACTGTGCGAAAGGATGTCGCAGAGAATGATCGACACGATCACGGCGACCATGGACGTGTTCCCAAGGGCCGTCCACGCGTATTTCCAAAAATGAGGCGCAACGGAAATGGTGCTCAAAAACACTGCTGCACTCCCTTTCAGCCAAGTCCGTGAACGGCCACCATCGCACAGCCGTTCAACAGTCCGTGCGCGACGCCGACCCACAATGTCCGTTCACCGCGCGCCCTGGCAACCCCGTACACGACGTTGGCCAGCGCGATGAGCACGGCCGGCGCGCCGGGCCGATATCCCCCGAGGACCATCCACAAGGCGGACGTGAGCGCCACCGCGGGAACGGGTCCGACCGCGTGTCGCAGCGCCTCGAACAGCGGCCCGCGAAAAACAGCCTCCACTCCCACTCCGACCGCCAGCATGACAAGAAACACGATAACGGCGGCCTCCAGAGGATGGATTCCGGTCGACAACGGCAGGCTGACGGCCTCACGTCCGTGCAGCGCGACGCCCGCCGCGCAGGACCCGGCGAACAGCGCCAACGTGCCCCACTTCGGGGCCCAGCCCGAGCCGCTCGCCTTGCGCGAAATCCCGCCGCGCGCGCTCCGCTCCCCGAGCTGCGGTCTTCCCGGCGAGAGAAACCACGCACATGCGGCGCCGAGCGCGACGACGAGGTCCGTCCCCACCCCGCTCCAGCCAACCGTCGACAGCGGAACCGCCGTGATCACGTCGGCCATGCGCGCCAGCGGGAGCACCGCCAGGAACACCAGCGCGCGGCCCTGCGTCTCATCTGTCACGCGGGCGGACAGTACGACAAGCCCGCCCGCAAGCACTAGATTGGTCCACACGGCGGTGAAGAGCCCGCCTTGCGGCGACAGACTCCACGCCGCGGCGACGCATACGAATGCCGTGATCCACGCGGAGGCCTGACCAACGTGCAATGTACGTTCCAAGACAGCGTCCCTCCCCTGGATAACACCCACATCGGAAAGACTCACAACTCAAATATCTGCCACGCGCCAAAACGGCGGCAGACCACCCAGTAGGCGACGTACCCCACGCCCATCACGGAGAGCAGCGTCCACCCCGACGCTCCCACAGCCGCGAATGCCAAAGGAAGTCCCATCGGCAGGGCCACGCTGAACACCGCGCACACCGCCAGCCAGCGCCACGGGATGCCGAAGTGAAACTCCTTGGCCGCGATCGCCACCACCGCGATCGCGTAACCGTACTGCGTCAGGGTATTGGCAAGCGCCGCGCCCGTCGAAAAGCCATGGGGAATGAGGACCAGGTCCAGGACGAGATTGACAGCCGCAAACACCGCGCCCACCCCCACCAGCTTCCAGACACGGCCGCCCGCGCTGAGGCTGAACGCCATCGCCGCCGCGAGCGCCCCAGGCAGCACCCCCGCCATGAGAATACTGGCGACCGGCCCCGCCGCGGCGATCTGCGGCCCGTAAAACAACGCAAGGACGGTCGGCGCGGCGACGATTCCTCCGAGGGAGACCGGAAGCGCATAGAACACCGCGAGTCCGATTCCAGCGCGCGACTTCTGCGCCAGTTGCTCCAGATCGCCCGCTCCATAGTCGTGGGAGAGCGACGGGAACAGGCCGTTGAGGAGGGCGCCGCCGATGAGATTGAACGTCGAAAACAGTGTGTAGGAGATGCTGTAGAGGCCGATTTCGGACATGGGCGCAAACAGGTTCAGGAAGTAGATCTCCGACCGCTGCCACACAACGAGGTCGAACAGTGTGACAAACAGGGATGGGAATAGATATGTAAGATATATCTTCTTTACTTTCGCATCTACTTGTTGCCTTCCAAATCGCACGAATGTCGCGCCGCGCGTCGCCAGGAGCAAAACGGCCATCTGGACCCCCCCGGCGCTGAGCAGCACGGCCTCGTACCCGACCGTCTTCCAGTGCAGCGCGTGCGCGATCACGACCCCGGCCAAGATGGCCAGCGCAATGCAGATCGACGCAATCATGCTGATCCGGTACCTCTCCTGCGCGAGTACGCGCGAATTCAGCACGCGGGCCATGGCCCCGGGCAGCAGGCTGACGGCCACGACCAGAAGCAGCTGGCGATTGACGGAACCCTCGAACAACGCGTAGAGGGCTACCGCGACCCCGAGGCCGATATTGATGTAAAACAGAATCTGCCCCACCCAGGGAATGATGGACGCCGCCGCAGCGTACTCGGCGGCGCCGTACAACTGCGACACCACCTTGGTCAATGCGGGTGGAAACGAGAGCAGTCCCAGGCTGGCCAGGGCGCTCCCCAGCCAAAGATAGAAGGACAGCCGACCGTACTGCGCGACGCTCAGGCTGCGCACGACGATGACCGAACTGATCACGCCGCCAAGGGCGAGCGTTCCCGTGCCAATCGCGTTCCAGAAGCCGTTCAGGACTGCGGATGGGCGCGCCTCCGACTGCTGGTGGACTGGATCAGTCAGCACGTCCGCTCACCCCTTTCTCGCATGTCGGTCACAGCGCCGGAGGTCGAAACTGCGTTTCGAGCCAGGGCTCGCCTTTGCGCCAGTGAAGGACCGTCCGCCCGTTGACGCGCACCCAGAGCACGTCTCTGTCCTCATGAAAGACAGCCGCCATGCCATAAAACTGGACATCGATCTCCGCCGGCCGATCGGTCGCCGCGCAGGCCGGCGCGTCCGGCGAAAGGAGCCCCGCCAACAGGCGAAGCACCTTGTCATTCCAACCGCAGACAGGCAACACGTCGAGCCAGTCCGGCGTCTCGCAGGATGCCCGCCCGCCCGTCCGCCGCGCAAAACCCTCCGCCGTGGGAAAACCGCCGCCCGGAAGCTGCGAGCAGAGCAGCCGTTCCATCGCGCCGTGCCCAAGAACGTCATCCCCAACCAAGTAGAGCGCGCGCAGGATGTCGGCCGAGCCCGCGATCCAACTTGGCCAGCGCGCGTCTCTCCCGCCCGCGTAGACGATCTGGGGCCACCGGCCGTCCGCCAGCGTTGCGCGAATGAATCCGGCGACCCGCGAGGCTGCGAAGGCGTACCGCTCATCCGAAAATGCCGCGGCTCCGGCCAGCAACCCGGGAATGCAGCGCGCGTTGTAGTACGGAAAGAATCGGCCGTCGCCAAGATCCGCGTCAGGCGCGTACTGGTGGATCGCACCGTGCTCACCCGCAGATTGATAGTGCACGACGTCATCCAGGCAGATGCGGGCATACTCGAGATAGCGCTGCTCGCCCGTCACCCGCGCAAAACGCAGCAGGGCTTCCCCGAGCGTCGCCAGCTTGTTCGGAACGCGCCCGCGGATTCCCGGCCGATCATTGAACCCGCGCAGTTCCTCATCCCACAGCTCCGCGGTCAGGTGGTCCAGCACAGCCTCGCACAACTCGAGCACGCGACCCTGCTCATCCGGCGCCAGACAATCGACGCTGTCGAGCAACCCCAGGATGGCCGCCGCCTCGTGCGGCGTCCCGAGAGTGCCCGGATTGATCTCGAATTCCGACGCCGCCAGCCCACCGCCGGCCAGTTGACCGTCGAGCAAGTCCGCCACCGCCTCACGGACGCGTTGCAGCCAGACGTCGCGGCCAGTCTTGCGATAGAGTTCGGCATAGCCGCACAGTATTCCTTCATAGCGCCAGTCCAGTCCCGGGCCTGCGTACAGCAGCGAATGGCGCCACCAGTGCGCGACGGGTCCGCCGAAACCACCCGGCTGGCGCATCGTCTGCAGCCAGGCGTCAAGGTTGGTCAGCGCCTCGGCAACGCGCTGCTGGATATTCTCCTGTGCGCCGACAATGGCTCCGTCCTGAGAAGTGATCACGGCCAAAGAATCAGTCCTGTCCGGAAAATGGTCTTCTTCCAGCCGCGCCATGTGGGTCTATCGTGCGTGATCGGCGTTGCCCGGGACAGAGGGCTCCCACGCCGTCACGTGGTAATACGCCAGGGCTGGCCTGCGGCTCACGAACGCGCTGCGCGCGCGAAGGCTCATCCGGTCGGCAAACCCCGGCGCGTTCATTAACTGGCCCACGCGTATCGGTATGCCAATCAACCTCGAACGCAGCGTGTACACCCACATCTGGTGCCGCGCCGTCCAGCGGTTGCGCGCGGCGGCGGTGTGCGTCCGCAACCGGCCGCCCATCACTCCGCCGTGTTCAATCGTGTACACACGGTCAAACAGGTCGTCGCCCAGGCCGTACAATCCAGAACACACGAGCGCCCGTCCGGTTCCCTTCGCTCGCGTTATCCACGCGCGCAGTCGGAACAGTTCCTCCACGCGCGGCATCGGAACATGGGCGACGATCTCGCCGATGCCCGCATGGTAGGCATCGGCAAAAACTGTGTCCAGCACGACATCCCACGCGAGCTGGTGCGTGCCGTTGTCGGGCGGCTCTGGAAAGAGTGGGCGGGGAACAATGGTCAGGTCCATTTGGACGCCTCCGGAATCAACCAGCATCACATGTGCACGGCCGAGCGATGGACGGTGCGGAAAATGGGCGTTGTCAGCAGCGACAGGAGATTCGCCATCTGCGGCGTCGTGAGATCCTGGTAGGGAAGATGCGGTTTCATCAATGCAAGCAGACTCTGATCCGATATCACCCGGCTGCTGCGCGTCGCCTGACGCGCCATCATCAGCTTCTTCGCATGCCCGAAGAGCCAGCCATAGCCCTTGATCCGGGCCCAGAGAAAACCCGGGCCCTTCTGGATCGCGTAGGCGAGCGTGGCGATCTCGGCCATGAGCAATCCTGGCCACAGCCGGCGCAGTGTCTCGTTCTCGTACAATTTCGCCAGCATGACCAGGCGATTGCGCTCAAGGAAGTAGAATTTGCGCGCGTCGAGTTTCAGGTGGTAATCGTGGTAGACCACCGCCTCCGCCGCGCACAGCACCGAATACCCGCGCAGCCAGAAGCGGATCGAGATGTCCACATCCTCCATGTACATGAAAAACGCCGGATCAAATCCACCCACATCGTCCCACGCGGCGCGCTCCAGAAGGAACGCCGCCCCGGAGACCAGCAGGGTACTGAACGTTCCTCCGTACGCCTCCGCACCGTGGCCGAGTCCATTGCAACTCGCGATGCCGGAAAAGTGCATGCTCGTGCCGCAGGCGTTGATCGTACCGTCCGGGCGCAGCAGCTTCGGAGTCACGACGGTGCCCGGCCGCTGCATGCACACCGCCAGCAGGCCGTCCACCGCGCCCGGAGTCACTCTGGTGTCCGGGTTCAGAATCAGGAGGTAGTCGCCGCGCGCGGCCGCCGCGCCGATGTTGTTGCCTTCCGCGTAACCCGCATTGAACCCGGACTCGAGCACGCGCACACCCGGATACCCCTGCGCCAACCATGCGAGCGTGCCGTCTTGCGAACCATTGTCGACCACGACAATTTCGTGGCTGGCCTCCGTGCAAACCAGTGTGGGCAGGCACCGCTCCAGGTGCTCCCTGCTGTTGTACGTCACAATAATCACGCTGAGCAACGGCCTGTTCACGCCTTCTCCTCCCTCCGCCCGCGAAATTCCAGCTGCAGGCTCCCAATGTCCTGGCGAATCTGTGTGACAACACTGTCAAACGTATTGAGCGTGATGCCCGTGACGAAGAGGACAAGGCCAGCCACAAGACTGGCGCCCGCTCCAAACAGCAACCCCGACGGGAGACCCTGGCCGCGCGTCGCTCCCGACATGCCCAGACCGCCGATCCAAATGGCGAGAATGCACAGCAGGGTGCCGGGCAGGGCGAAGAACAGCAGCGGCCGGCGGCGCGCCGCGAGCGACAGGATTGCGTCCACCACCCGCAGCCCGTGGGCTATGGGATTGCGCTTGTTGCCGTCGAGATACTGCACGGAGATCGGCACCTCGTGCACGCGCAGACCCGCCGCCTTGAAGACGAACTGCATTTCGGACTCCACGGCCAGCCCCTTGCTGCGAAAGCGCAGCATCTGCACGGTGCGCGGCGAGAACGCCCGAAAGCCGCTCTGCGTGTCCGTGATCGCGACGCCGGACGCCGCGTTTGTCGCCATGTTCAGCGCGTGCTGGCCAAACCGGCGCCAGACGGGGATCTTGCTCTTCACATTCAGAAAGCGCGAGCCGATGACGACATCGGCCTCCCCGGACAGAACAGGCCCCGCCACCGCGGGAATCTCCGCGGCGTCATGCTGGGCGTCCGCGTCGAGGATCACGACGACGCTCGGGTCATACTGTCTGCACGCCTCGAACCCCGCGTTGAGGGCAGCTCCCTTGCCGCCATTTAGAGGCAGGCGAACGACGTTGGCGCCCGCCCGCTCGGCGAGCTCCGCCGTCCGGTCGCTCGACCCGTCGTCCACGACGATGACCACACTCGCATGGTCGCGTACGGACAGCACCACACTTGCGATAAAACGCTCTTCGTTGAAAGCGGGTATGACCGCAACGATCGTAGGTTCAGGCACATGTATACGGCTTGCCTCCAAGGAAGGCACCTCCTCGGCTTGTCCCGGGGGAGTCCGACCCCCGCGAGACACTGCCCGTTTGAACTCTCAAGCTACTGTTTATTCTACGCGCAACCGCCGCCCATTGTAAGTTTGCAATACCAAAGAAAGGTACTGACAGGGCTAAAGAAATCTTTAACTCTGGCAGGAAAAACGCAGGTTCTTCATGGGTTTATCGGGGTTTTGCCCATGTAAGCGCCGTCTTGGTATGGAGGGTTATCGCCAGGGCGCCGGGCATCCGCCGGACGCCCTTGGAGAGCCGTGATCAAGCCCGCGACGCGGGCGTGATGGGGTGGGTCGATCACAAGACAGCCGGCGGCGGAGCGGCACGGCGCTTTCAGGTAAATGGGCTTACGCACCACAAATATCCAACATAGCCGCGGAAAGAGGTGTTATCCGCTGTATAGGCCAACTTTCGATGCTTAAAGGCTAGCGAAAAGGGGTTAAATGGATGGAATAAGCACAATTTTAGGTTCCAAGTCGGCGGGCCGAGGATTGCAGGCCGTGTCGCAGTCGCCAGTCAGAGCTCGTGAACCGTAACTTCGCTGCGCACGAGAAAGCGGCAGTTTATGCCCGACTGGCCCACACCCTTGGAAATATAGAATGTTCCGTTGGCGTGTCGGTGCAGCCCGTGGTAGACACCGGATCTAGCCATGGGTCCGAAGTCCATGATACGAAAGATGAAGGGGATTCCGAACTGCCCGCCGTGAAAGTGACCGCCCATCAGGTAGCTGAACGGGCGATCCATGAACCACGCCACGGTCGGATCGTGCGTCACCACGACAACCTGCTGGTCAGGCGCGGCGTCCCCGAGCGCGGCCGGATCGGCCAGACCCGTGCAGTAGTCGTCAATCCCGACGAGCACAAACCGTCCCATATCCACGCACTCATTGTGCAATGCGCGGATGCCGCGGTCGCCGAGCATGTCCCGCAACGCCTCGACCGCGTCTGCCGAGTAGTCGTGATTGCCAAACACCGCGAAGACGGGCGCTCCATGTCCGGAAATGGCCGCGAGATGCCTGTCGAGTTTCTCGCGGTCCAGCCGCCGGTCGACCAGGTCGCCCGTGAGACAGATCAGATCCGGCCGCTCGCGCCTGATCAGGCTGGCGAATCGTTCCGGCCGAATCCTCATCCGCTCGATGTGCAGGTCGCTGATCTGGAGAATTTTTACGCCAAGCGACAGGGGCAGCCTGACGCGCTCGACCTTGAGCCACTGCGTCGGCAGAATGCAGCAACCGTATATCGCCAACAGCAACAGCGCAAGTCCCACGGCCGCAAAGACCACTGTCGCACCCCCCGGAATCGTGCACCGCCCGCGCCGGCCTCGCGGCTCACGGCAGCGGATTCGACAGCGCAGACGCGGCAACTCGCATTCGCGCCAGCTGATGGATTACTTCATCCTATTCCTCCGATGGTGTATTTTCAAAGCGACGATGGCCCCGATCACAACGACGCCGGTGATGATCCCCGGGACAAGGTACTGGTGCAAGACTTCGTGGTACTTGCTCCACTCGATTCCGATATAGCGCCCAAGCACGACGAACGTGATCGCCCAAGCCAAGGCGCTGATCGCATTGTAAATCGAGAACACGACAAAGTTCATTTTGTTGATACCGGCCAGATACGGAATCAGGACGCGGATACCCGCGATAAACTTCCCGATGATGACGATCCAGCTTTGATGTCTGTGGAACAGGTGGTTCGCCTTGTCCAGCCGGTCGTCGGTAATCCCCACGTACCTCCCGAATCGGACAATGACAGGACGCCCCAACAATCGCCCGATCCAATAGGCGACCGAAGAACCTACAATATTCCCCGCGGCCGCCACGACCAGCAGCGGCGCCAATTCAAAAGCCCCTTTGGTCATTTCAAATCCCGAGATCGTCAGCGTCGTCTCCGCCGGGAACGGGATGCCCACCATTTCAAGAACCAGAATGAAAAATACGCCGAGATAGCCGTAATGCTGCAACATCAGGTGGATGTCTATATGCATGTCATCGCTCCTTCAGCGGGGGGTCTGCCATTGGAACATGTGATGATTTTCTTTGCGACAAACGCACTTCGGTAGTATGCTGTAATGTCTATCATAGCGTGCTTCGCCATTCCCAAGCAAGATCTGGGGAATCGCCGCGCCTCTGCTGGGTGAACTAATGATTAGCCGCAGTTCGCCACAGTCCGCCCGGCGCAGGACCGAATAACGGCACAAAACTCATGCGGGTCTGTGCAAATCCGTTGGCCATTTCGGGCTCCTCCGACGCAACGATATTGGGCGAGACAGCGCCTCGCCCAATCATCGACAGCGGCGATAACGCACCGGCGACTAATACCATCACCATCAGGACGGGAAACGAAAGCAGGTGCAGACTGTGAAATTGGAGAACGTGTAAGGACAAGAACTGAATCAACCCGATCGTCTCATGGCCGCGAGCGTGGTCTCTATTCCCTCCTCGTACGAAGTACAAGGGATGACTCCGAGTTCCCTCTCCAGCTTATCGCCAGACAAGATGACCGGTCTTTCATTGAGGTAAAACATCTCGACAGCTTCCCTCATGGTTGGGTTGAACAACCCGCCCATTTGCACCATGAATTTCGTGATCGTTGTCATTCCCTTTGAATATCCATGCCGGCGCAATATTTGTAGAATTTCGTTCCCCGTTATCACCCCAACCCCGGGTATGTTCCAATTCTGTCCGTATGCATCAGCTCGCAATGACAACTCCACCAAGGCTGTCGCGCCATCCGGTGTGAAAATGTATTCCCTGGGTATCGTGGGATCTCCGACAAACAGGGCCTTCTGATCTCTTACCACTCTCCTAAACGTCTCGTTTAGGAGAGTATTTTCAGCGTGTGGACCGTAAAAGTCGGGGAAATGGGCAATCAGATACTCGATCCCAGACTCCTTTATCATGTCTTCGAGCCGCAAACGAAGGCGTCCCTTCGTTGTATGAGGTCTTTTTGGCGCATCTTCGTTCACCTTTCCACTTCCCGTTCGGCCATACGCGTAAATGTTGTCTACAGCAATCAGCCTGGCGTTTTCGCCCCTGGCTACAGTCAACATGTTAGTCATCAGAATAGGCAGTTTTGCTTCCCATTCATAGTAGGGGACATTCATGGCATGAAAAATCATCTCGACATCTTGTGCGGCTGCTCTGAGTTCATCAACGTCAAAAACATCTCCAGGAACGATGGAGACATTGGGCTCGTTCCCATACAGTCGTTCCAGCTTGGATCGGGTCCGGGCAAAAACCACGACTTCAAACATTCCTCTGCTGAGAAGTTCATTTACGATTGCAAAGCCCATACCGCCGCTTGCTCCGATCACCAAGACCTTCTTCATAAAATGAACACCTCCGATATCATCATGGCCTGCCGAATTCCCCAGACAAATAACAGGACACGAGTCCATTCGCACCCTTGGTTCCGGGCAACCGCCGGACCTACAGAAAGATGGCAAGGGGGTGTATACTTGGCATGGAGTGCTTTGTTGATGCGATGCGTATCGCTGATTCCAATTCTAGAGTCTACCCGAAAAACAGGTCTGTGCCAGCCTCCGGGTCTGTGCCAGCCGCGCGTATCCCTTTGCTCCTGCTCGGACAGCGCAGCTGCGCCGCGAAACTCGCGACGAGCAAGGGACACGGGCGACCAAGCGAGCCTTCGCCCTGCCGCTGGCCCACCGCTGGCCCACCGCTTGCTTGCCGTGCGACCGTGACTCGGCGAATTTTCATCCTCCGCTCCCGTCGCGCCAGCGCCATGGGAGTCCATTAAAAAACAGGATCGAAGGACACCCTTCTATGAGATCCCTTTACGGGATAACGCTGCAAAATGATTCCCACCGGCGCCCATTATCCTTCACCACTCCACATCTTCGGGATAATCCCAATTTAGCCTGACATCCTCCGTCGAGCAGTTGCCGGTTCTTGCCACTTCTCGCACATCTCGCTCGACTCCCTGATACTCCCTCCCTTTTTCAACCATTCTCTTGACCAGGACAGACAATGCCTTTGACCTCTCTTCCTTCTCCGCGATAGTCAGATATCGGATGTTCAACATATCCAGGTATTGCGTCGCATACCCATCCGTCCACGTATAGTCCCTGTTCAACAGGTTCACGATTCGTTTGAAAGCGGCCTCCGTGACAGCTTCCATCAGGCAATTGGCGACCAAGGATTGAAACAATCGGGCGTTTGCGACGTGCGCGTCCCACAGATTTTTCTTGTCCAGCAAAGGAAAAGGGGCTGACTTCGCCCGCTTTTTCGCGTACAGGCGGATAACGTCGTTGATGGCCATGGCGACGAACAGGGCTTCCGGGTAATAGACATTCGCTTTGTAGTACAGGTTTGTCTGGGGTGTGATCATCCCGAGTCGCTTCATCCTGTTTTCGTCCATACCGTTTCGTACGAACTCCAATTCCCGATCTCCTTGGAATGCGTGTCGGATATCGTACATCATACCGAGAACACGCAGTCTGGCGCCCTCGTAGTCGCCATATTCTCCTTCGTCCCCGGCAAGCATGAGAAGAGCCACGTACAGGCCATCGAGATCCTGGTAATCGCCCGAGATCTCAATGCCAGCCAGATTGGGTGTATTGCGAAGAGTCAGCATGCCTATTCACCTGCGTCCGTATAGTTGTCATAAGTATAGACGAAATGAGCGGGGAATGGGGCAAGGAGAGGTATGATATCCCCCCTCCTTGAACACATGAGATCTACAGTTTGCTCGCCACCATCATGATTTCAATGTCGTCCATGGCAAGTGGTTTGCACGCAAATTGCCGCGTCGAACTCTCGCCCAAACTGCATCAGTCTGGCATCTTGGACGTGGAATTCAGCAGTGAGTTTCTCCGCGTTGGCTGTTTGATTCGCGATGTCGACAAAGCGCCCCGAGATGTCTATGCCAACGGTGCGAAAGCCACGACGGGCCAACTCCAAACTGTGCCGCCCTGGATGGACCACAGCCAACGTCCAGAATCTTGGTCCCAACGGGTAAACCCAACAGCCCGATGAGAAAATCAACCTCTTGAACGGTCCCCTTCGCCAACCCATACTCAAGGTAGTTTTCTCCGAGGAAATCTCCCGCCGAGCGGTAGAGCGTACCACTGTACTGAAACCCGAATTACTTACTCAACTTCACGAACTCCCCACGAGCGACTTCCTCCTGCCGCAATGGAACTGCAACGGATGGATCCCGAGGAAACGGCCCCTTCATCAGACGGACGCCACTGGTTCGCTGCGACGCCCGCCCGACGCAAAACCTTCGCTACTCCCGCGACGTGTGGGGATCCAGCCACTCTCGCAGCCCGTCCCCGAGAAGGTTGAACCCGAAAACCGCAACCACCAGGGCAAGGCCAGGCGCAAGTGAAAGCCATGGGGCCATCGTGAGGTAGCCCTGCCCCGTTTTCAGCATCGTTCCCCAACTCGGCGTTGGCGGTTGGGCCCCAAGACCGAGGTAACTGAGGCTCGCCTCGGCCACGATCCCGCTCGCCATCGCCATCGAAACCTGCACGATGAGCGGCGACAGGACATTGGGCAGGATGTGCCGCACCATCACGCGCCAATCGCCGGCCCCCACGCAGCGCGCCGACTGGACGTACTCCTTTTTCACTTCGGAGATCGCCTGTCCGCGCACAATCCGTACAAATCCCGGGATGTATCCCACACCGATGGCGATCATGGCGTTTCCGATGCCCGGGCCAAGGACTGCGGCCAGGACAAGGGCCAAGACGAGAAAGGGAAATGCCTGCAGGGCGTCGACAGCCCGCATCACGATCCAGTGGTCCACCACTCCGCCGTAATACCCGGACAGAAGACCGACAGGCACCCCGAACGTCAGCCCCACCGCGGCGGCCCCAACCGTGACCTCCATGGAGGTCCGCGCGCCAAACAGTATGCGACTCAAGACGTCCCGCCCAAGAACATCGGTCCCGAGCCAATGCTGTCCGGACGGTCCCTGCAGAACATTCGCGAAATCCGGTTTGTATGGGCTGTATGGGGCAATCACGCCCGCGAACAGCGCGACGATCAGAACGAGAGCGACGAGGGTCCCGCCGACAACGAGTTCCCGATGCCGCAGAAGGCGCCACCCTGACCGCCGGCGGACTCTCGTCCGCACATCGGATCTGGATTCAACCGCAGAGGGGATCGCCACTCAGTTTTCCACCTCCGCAAAATGAATTCGAGGATCGACCAGACCATACATGAGATCCACCGCCAGGTTGACGAAAATAACCAGCAGCGCGGCAACCAGGGCCGCCCCCTGGATCGTCGTGTAGTCCCTGCTGAAGATGCTCTGCACCAGCAGGTTCCCAAATCCGGGCAGGGAGAACACCGTCTCCGTGATCACGAGTCCCCCGAGAAGTTCCGCAAGTTGCAGACCGCTCATCGTGACAACGGGAATGAGTGCGTTCTTGAGGGCGTGCCGGACAATGATTCCCCACCCCCGCAACCCCTTGGCGCGGGCGGTTCGCGTAAAATCCTGCCTCAGGACCTCCAGCATGCTGGTGCGCAGCATACGCATAATCACCGCCGCCTCGCGAACCCCCGTGGCCAGGATCGGCAGCGCCATCGCCTGCAGGTTCTGGCCCGGATTGACCCAGAATGGAACGTACCCAGACGATGGAAACCAGTGTAGCCGCACGGTGAACGCAAACAGCAGCATCATGCCGAGCCAGAACGGAGGCACCGACAGCCCGAAGGTGGATGTGAAAAGCGCGGCGGCGTCAGCCGTCCGGCCGCGGTAAACCGCGGCCAGGATGCCGAACGGAAAGGCCACCAAAAGACTGACAAGAAACGTACCCAGGGCCAATTCCACCGTGACTGGAAGACTTTCGAAGATCAACCGCGACACCGGAACTCCATCTGTCAACGATTGGCCAAGGTTGCCGCGCAGGACGTTCCCCAGCCAGTCAAGGTACTGGATGACGAGCGGCCGGTTCAATCCAAGGCGAATGCGCAGGGCGTGCAACGCTGATGGAGTCGCGTCCTGTCCCAGGATCACCTGCGCCGGATCGCCGGGAATCAGGTGAATCAGACTGAACACCATCACGGAGACCAGAAAAAGCACCGGCAGCGTGATGAGGAACCGTTTCGCAACATATGCCACACCGCATTCCCCCCGACGGGCACCTCGCTCAACACGACGATCCAGGCCTCTTTATGACAGAGTGTAGGCCCGGATCAAGCCGTCTGGCACGTAGTCGAATCCCTTTAGTTTTGCGCTGTACGCGAGTACGTTGTTCGGATGGTACAAAAAGACGTAGGGGACCTGAACGTGCAGGATGTCCATCATCTGCGCGTACGTCCGCTGTCTGGACGCCTGTGACGACTCGCGCCGGGCGAGATTCAGGAGGCTGTCCACGCGGGCGTTGCTGAACCCAGATGCGTTCATCGGCCCGCCGCTGTAGAAAAAGCCGTACACGTTCTCATCCGGGTCCAGCCGACCGGACCAGCCGAGCTGAAGCGCCTGGAAGGCATGACTCTCCGACTGCGACAGCAGAGTCCCGAACTCCAACTGCTGGATCGTCATCTTGATGCCATACCGGCTGAGCATGCTTTGGATGATCTGCGCCATCTCCGCGATGACCGGACTGTTTGCGATCTTCATGGTAAACGAGAAGCCGTCCGGTTTTCCGCCCTTTTGGAGCAATTTCCGCACCGCGGCCGGATTCGGGACAGGCGGGGTGTCCTCCGACCGCACGTAGGCCGGAGACACCGGTCCAAACGGGCTGTATCCCGCGACCGCCGCACCCTTGAAGAGAACATTCACAATCGTCTGCCGATTGATCGCGAGATTCAGGGCCTCGCGGAGATACACATTGTTAAACGGCGCGGCGTGGACGTTGATCCAGATCCCCTGATACCCATAGCTCGGCTGATTGATGACGTGAAACGCAGAGTTCTGCGTCAGAGTCGCCAGATCCTGCGCAGGGACAGTATCCACCACCTGGACTGCTCCGCTTTGCAGGTTCATGTACTCCACATTCGGGTCTGTAAAAAACTTGAATACCACCTGCGAAAAATGCGGGATACCCCGTTTCCAGTAAGTCGGGTTCTTCACCAGGGTGATGTGGTTTCCCTTGACCCAGTCTTTGAACTCGTAAGGTCCGGCCCCGACCGGATGGCGGGTGAACGAGGCGCCTTCCTTGCGCACGGCTGTCGGAGACGCCATCATTCCGGTGCGGCCCGTGAGAACGGCAATCAGCGGACTGAAAGGCTGCTTCAGATGGATGACGACCGTGTAGCTCCCGATCGCCTGCACGCTGCTCACGGCCGTCAATTCCGCATGACGCGGGGAACTGGCCTGCATGTCGCGGTGCAGGTTGAACACCACCGCCGCCGCGTTAAACGGAGTCCCATCCTGAAATTTCACTCCGTGGCGCAGGTGGAGCGTATAAGTGAGGCCGTCTTTTGACATGCTGTACGACGTCACTAGATCCGGAAGAATTTTATTGTGAGGTCCCAGTTGCAAAAGAGTGTCATAGATGTTGATCATGACCTGACGGTCCACCAGCGCGCTCGACATTGCGGGATCAAGCTGCACCGGTTCCGCGCTCAGCCCGATCGACAGCGTCGACGTCCCGGTCCCCGATGCGGACGCCGCGTCTGCGGAAAACGGGACAACGGCCCCCATCGCCAGTGATACGGCCGCCGCCGTTGCGGCGTAAGCTTTCAATCTCTTTTTCATCTCTGCGTGCCCCCTCGTGTGAACTGCAATTGTTGCCACTGTGCGGCGCGGTCGCGAACCCGCGCGTCAGACACCTCGCCCGTCCGTCTCGGATTTCGGCGAAGGGCGTACAGGCGCATTATTCTAACTTGAAAGTTAATTACTCCCGCCAGATCCCCTTCAGATCCTGGCCGACTGCGCGCCAAAACGATCCCTTCGATCCCTTCAGTCTTTCGGCGGCGGAATCTATCAGCGGTACGCCCGGGCCATCACATCAAGGTCCCGCTCGATGTGGCTTCTCATGATCCTTGCGGCGGCCCCGCCGTCGCCCATGCGAACGGCTTCGTAAATCTGCGTGTGCTCCGCCACCATGTCGGTGGGCCACTGGACAGCGCGCGCCACCTGGTGCCAGTAGCACTGAATCAGCGCGGAGACAGAAGACATGGTGTGCTGGAAACGCCGGTTTCCCGACAGGACCAGGATCGACCGATGGAAGTCCGCGTTGCGCTCCACCAGGGCCTCCGCATCCTGCAGGTCCATCGCAACCCGCGAATCGCGGAGGTTTTCCTCGAAGGACACGGTCCACTCCGGAAAGGCGGCCCATTCTGAAGGCGATCGGCCCGCGGCCAGTTCCGCCGCCATGGATTCCACCGCGGCTCGAAGCTGGTACAATTCCTGAAAATCTTCAAATGTCGGGGCGAACGCTGTGATCACGCCCCGATCCTCGCGCAACAATTGCTCGGCCACCAGTTGCCGCAGGGCCTCTCTTACAGGACCGCGACTGACGCGCAGGGATGCGGCGATCTTTGTCTCCACGATTCTCTGTCCCGGGGCGAACACCCCTTGGACAAGCTCGTCCCGCAAGTACCGATACACCTGCTGCGTCAGGGACTCCGCCCGAACGATCGACTCTGCCAAATGGACATCCCCACCCCCTGCGCCCTGTTGCAAATCGGCCCCTCGCGCCCGAAAAAGGAACGGCGCCCTTCTGTCGACCGTCGACCGTCGACGGTCGACAGAAGACTCTACGAAGTGAATTATAGTTTCGCTGCACCAAATCGTCAAGATGATTATCGTCTATTGTTATGTTTTCGTACACTATTATGACAGATAATATACCTCAATGGCGTAAGTGTGCTTTGATCAAAAAGCACAGGCGAATCCAGGGGTTTGACCCAGATTCACCTGCGCTGAAGGGAACAACCTTCTTACTCAGCGTACAACCCATTTTGCTCGGGGAAGAACTGCGTTTTGCAGGCACGACACCTGTGACCGCTCCACCGTCCCTACTCCACCGTGACGCTCTTCGCCAGGTTGCGCGGCTTGTCGACGTCATTGCCGCGCGCAACCGACGCATAATACGCCAGCAACTGCAGCGGCACCGTCAGCAGCACCGGCGCCAGAAACGGCATCGTGCGCGGCACGTACAGCACGCGGTCCACCGATTTCCCGATCGCTTCGTCGCCCTTCCAGGCAATCGCGAGCACGTGCGCATCACGCGCCTTGACTTCGAGAATATTGCTGACCGCCTTCTCGTACAGATCGTCCTGCGTCACCAGCGCGATCACCGGGACGTCCTTCACGATCAGCGCAAGCGTACCGTGCTTCAATTCTCCCGCCGGATACGCCTCGGCGTGAATATAGGAGATCTCCTTGTACTTGAGCGCGCCTTCGAGCGCCACCGCGAAGTCCAGTCCACGCCCGAGAAAGAATGCGTCGTCCCACGTCGAGAAGGAGCGCGCGATCTGGTCGATCAGCGGCGCCGTCTCC
>JAKACR010000106.1 GCA_021821225.1 Bacillota bacterium
TGAGGAATCTCTTCCTACACACATTCGCCATGTCTACAGTGAAATCCTTGATTTTACTCGGACAGCCTCCTAGGTCCGCATTTCTGGCTGCTTTCTTGCACTGCGCGGGTCTTACCTGCCCTCTTTTTGAACAGGCTCTTTTACCAGCCTGCCCAGAGGATTTTATCCCGTGTCCCTTGGGATGGCGAAAAAATTGGGCGCGTCCCGCGGGCACGCGCCGGGGCGCTATTGCGTAGGGTAATGGCGAAAGCCGTGATTGTGCCGGCGATCACCCACCGGAGAAGAGGGTGTGAGGACGGAAGGAGAATGACGTGTGCACAAGACCCGCATTGGCCATTTGAAAGTGGAACTGGTTCTCACGGATGAGATGAGGCAGGCATTGGCCGAACTGGCTTCGGGACGCACGAATACGGTCGTCATTCCGCAGGCGACGCTGCGTCACGTGCGTGTGCACCATGTGCATTCGGAAGCGTCGCGCGTGCGCGAACTGCAGTACCGCCGAGTGGTGGTCGACCACCTGGAACTCGCCGGATGGCAGCCGACCATAATGATCGGTTGACGCGCGCGGACGGGATCCGTTCTCCTCCGGGAGAGCGGATCAATTTTATTCCAGTCGGGAATCGCTCATAATGCCTTGCGCCTTGCGAAGCCCTCGTTCAGGCCGTGCCAATAGCGGATTTCCGGCTCGCCGCTGCGCCAGCACAGGTATGCTTCGCGGCCGTCGATCAGTGTGAGAAAATCGACCAATCCGGCGTCGATGTCCTTGATCTCGATCGATTGGCGGGTCAGATGTTCGATCTGCTGGCGGGCGGCGATCACCATGAACTCAATTTCCGCCTCTTCGACGAAAAAGTGATCCGGATCATTCGCCATCTGTTCGCGCTTCGCGCGTTCGATCTGCAGACGCCTGATCGCAATCTCCTCCCGCGCCTGTTTTAACGCGAGGATCTGGCGGGAGATGTCGGGCAACAGGCGATTGGCCTCTTCCAATGAATAATAGCGCTTGGGCACTTTCGCACTCCTTGATCCGTCGATCATGCCGTCCGGTCGCGAGTGGTCGCGCGACCGAACACTCTGTCAGTCATCTTACACGATCGAACAGGCATGCGTCCAATGACCGACGCGTCCCGCCGGATGTGCCGGATGGAATATTGCGCGTCCGTTCGTCCAATGGCGTATAGTAATAGAGGTTATTCAAAAAGGGGCCAGAACTCCCTGGCGCATTGCTGTGTCATCGCCAGAAATGCTCCCTCGCGTACCCAATAACGTACGCTCGGTCCGCATTTCTGGCTGCTTCCAAGGGGACATGGGATAAAGTCCACTGCATACTCGGTTTATCCCATGTCCCATTGCACTGCGCGGGTCAACCCTGCCTCCTTTTTGAACAGGCTCCAATACACGGGCGGTTACGCATGGGGAGGAGGAATCGCGCGTGGAAGCTCTGCTGCGCCGCCTCATGGTCCGCATATTCAGCATCCTGCCGCAGTGGATGGCAAAATGGGCGGTGTATACGATCAAACGCAAGTACGTCATCGGCGTCGTCGCCTATTTGCCCAATGAGCGGGGCGAATTTCTGTTTCTGCGCCACACCTATCGGCGCAAACGGCCCTGGCGCCTGCCCGGCGGTCTGAAAGAAGCGGGGGAAGACGCATTTGCCACGATTGTCCGGGAACTGAAGGAGGAGGCCAACCTCGTCGTTCGCCCACTGCAGGTGATCGGTGTTACACAGTCCGATATCACGCTCGATATCTGCGTCATGTGTGAGCTTGTCGAAGAGCGTCCCTTTGTTCCCAACGAGGAAATTGACGCCTTCATGTGGGTCGACCCGTTTGCCGCGCCATTTCCCGTGCCGCGTGACCAACTGGAGTTGATCCGGCTTGCATTGCGCCTGAGAGACGCGCGCGTCCACGAAAACTGGCCCGCTGTCACCGTGTGACAGTGGCTGGCGCGCCACTCTCGACAAGATGAAAATGGCCGGGCTGCGGCGTGTGCCCGCTGAGTTACGCGACAGATCAGTCTGCAGATGTGCTGGGGTGGCGCCATGTCTCTTGCTCGTCATAATCCTAAAAAAGGATGGTGCAGCCGCATGTTTGCACCGTCGGAGCGCTGGCCGCGGGTGCTCGTCTACCATGCGAACGGGCGCATGGCCCGCGGCTACATGGATGAACTCACGCGGCTCGGGTATCCTGCTGGATTGCTGTCCGCGGCCAGCTCCGAAGAGGAGGCGGGGGCGAAGATCGGCCTGGCCGACGTACTGTTCGCCTGGCGGTTTCCGCCCACGCTTCTGGCCCAGGCGCCGCGCTTGCGCTGGATTCAATCGATGGGTGCGGGCGTTGACGATCTGGCGCAAAACCCGCTATTGTCCAGGGGCTGTCTGGTCACACGCGTGGTGGACCAGTTTGGAGAATCGATCGCCGAGTATGTATTTGCCCATCTGCTTTACCTATACAAGGAGATCGCCCGCTCAGTCAGCCAGCAGGCGCAAGGCGTGTGGGCGCCTTGGCAGTCGGACATGCTCGGCGGCCGGACGATCGGCGTCGCCGGCGTCGGCTCCATCGGCCGGGAGATCGCGCTGCGGGCGCGGGCGTTTCGCATGAGAGTCTGCGGGTTGAGCCGCACAAAGACGGCCTGCCAGACGCCGCTGGACGAACACTTCGGGCCCGACCAGTGGCCCGCATTTGCCGCCCGCTGTGACGTGCTTGTGCTGACGCTGCCGCTGACGCCGCTGACGCATCATGTTGTCGATGCGGCTGTGCTGGCCGCCATGCGCCGCGATGCAATCCTGGTCAATGTCGGGCGCGGCGAGTTGATCGATGAGCGCGCGCTTCTTTCGGCGCTGGACAGGGGCCATCTGCGCGCGGCGGTGCTGGATGTCTTCGCCAAGGAGCCGTTGCCGGCCGCCAGTCCGCTGTGGACCGCGCCGCGCACGCACATCACGCCGCACATTGCGGGGCCCAGTCAGATTTCACAAGTGTGCGCGCTTTTTGCGGACAATCTTGTGCGCGACAGGCGGGGGCTGCCCCTGATCGGAGTGGTGGACAGCGCGCGCGGGTACTGATGTTACGCCTGCCGGAACCGGGATGATCCCGTTTCCCCCGGTGACGCGACGGGTGTGCCAGATGGCCAGCAGCCAGATGGCGACGATCGCGCCGCCGCCGATCACCAGCCACAGCAGCATATTTCGCGAGAATCCGAGAAAAACGAGCGCCGCTCCGATATCGTACGGCATGATGCCGACGCCTGTCGTCCAGAGGTACGTCCACGTGTCGACATGCTTTAGCATGGCGCTGGCGTAATTGAGGACCACGAAGGGAATAAACGGGATGAGGCGGGCGATGAGCAGTCCCGCCGCTCCCCGTTTGCGCACGCCTTCGTCGAGCTTGTCGACGTAGCGCGGCGAGATGATCTTTCGCACCCACGTTTCTCCGAAGTGTTTCGCCGCGATAAACGTCACGTACGAGCCGAGCATGGCGCCAAGCCAGACGTACAGAATGCCGAGCCAGACGCCGTACACCTGCATGTCGATCACCATCAGGAACTCGGCCGGGAACGGGATGATGCACAGCAGGGCCATGAGCAGGATGGCTGCGATCACGCCGACCGGACCGAGTTGGCGGATGAATCCGCTGGTGTATTGCTCATAATGGAAAAACAGCCAGATGGCCAACGCCCCGACTGCGAATGTGCCGATGGTCCAGAGCAGGGTGTGCGCTTTTTTGGTCGTCTGCGGTCCTTGTCCTGCGGTGTTCGGCATCTATCTCTCCCTTTCTTTTCTCGCGGGTGTGATGCGGGCAACCTATAGTATGGGCATGACAAGGCCGGAACTTGCGAAGACTACGTCGTGAGTTTGCGTCCATTTGCCTGGGGGGATCTGTATGCACGCTTCCATTCTGTCCATTCTGCCGTTTGTCGTGATTGTGCCGATTGCGTTGATCACCAGGCAGGTGATCCCGGGTCTTATGGCGGGACTGCTGCTCGGCGCTTACCTGCTCTCGCCGACATGGCTGGGCGGCATCGATACGACGCTGCATTACCTTTACAACGAGGTGACCGTCCCGGGAAATCTGCACCTGATCGTCTTTCTCTGGGCTTTCGGCGCCCTTGTCGGCCTCATGCAGGTGACAGGCGGCGTGGCGGGATTCGCGCGCATGCTGCAGCCGCGCGTCCGTTCGGAACGCAGCGCGTTCGGCGTGGCGTGGCTGTCGTCGCTCGCCACGTTTATGGCGCCCGATTTTCGCATCATCACGGTTGCTCCCGTACTGCGGCCGGTGTCTGATCGCTTTCACATCAGTCCGGAGCGGCTTGGATACGTGATCGATGTGACAGCGACGCCACTGATTGCCATGGTACCTGTCGGAACCGCGTTTGTCGGCTATATGATCGGGTTGATCACGGTGGGTCTGAAACACCTGGGGCGCACAGATCCCGTGTTTCCTTTTTTCCTTTCCACCATACCGCTCAATTTTTTCGCCATCGCCATTTTGGCTATCGGCGTGTACATCTCGTTTGTGCGCGTCAGGAAGACAAAGGAGCAAAAGAGCGCGGCGCGGGGGGATGCGGCGGCGCCCCTTCTTCGCGCCGCGGGCGAGCCGGACAAGCGGGATGTCCGGGAGGCCGCGCAAGCCGCGACCGAACATGCGGACTCCGGAGTGCGTCCGGATGCGGCGAATTTGATCGTGCCCATCACGGTTTTGCTCGTCCTGACATTTTTTCTGACATGGTGGAGCGGGCATTTCTACTCAAACAACCTCTTTTCGATTCTCGTGCGCGCGGACGCGGCCCGCGCCATGCTGCAGGCGATCCTCGTCACTTTGGTGTTTTCCGTGACGTATTATGCCTTTAAGCGGCAGTCTTTTGGACGGTTGACGGCGGGGCTGATCGAGGGAGGCAACGAAATGATGCCCGTGATCGTCCTGCTCGTGCTTGTGTGGGCTGTTTCGGGAACCGCGACCGCTCTTGGATTCACGCCGTACGTCACGCGCACGGTCGGCTCCGCGTTGCCGCCGTACCTGATCGCGCCGGGGCTGTTTGTGATCGGCTCGGTCATCTCGTATTTTGTAGGTTCTTCGTTCGGAACGTGGGGAATTCTCATGCCACTCGGCTTTTCGCTGGCACAGAGCGCCCACGCCTCCCTGCCTCTGGTGGCCGGCGCGGTGTTTGCCAGCGGTACGCTCGGAGGGTTCGCCTCGCCGCTGTCAGACAACACGGTGGCGATGGCGACGGTGATGAAATTGCCTGTCATGTCGTTTGCGCGGTCGTTGCTCAAAACCACATTGATAGCCGGCGCCGTCGCAACGGTTGGTTACGCCGTCGCCGGCTTCGTGATGTGAGAAGGAAGGGAGCCGGTGCTCAGAACATGCGTTTGACCACCGAAATGTGATGTCCCCAGTAGGAACCCGGACTGACGGGCAGGTAGCCCACCTTGCCCAGTCCGCCTCCCTCCTGGATCATGGATCCGCCGCCTGCGTAAATGCCCTCGTGTCCACCGTGGTCAAAGAAGATGATGTCCCCCGCGCGCAATTGGGAGAGCGGGACGCGCAGCCCGACAGACGCGTACTGCCGCGTGCTCCAGTCGGTGAACAGGTAGCCAAGCGCGTGATGGAAGACGTACTCGACATAATTGCTGCAGTCAAAACCGTACTGTCCGCGGTCTTCATTGTGGCCCCAGATGTAGGGGGTGCCCAGTTTGCTGCGCGCCACGGCGAGGACGCCGGACAATTTTTGCGCGTAAGACGCCTTCAGGCCGGCGCGCGGACGGATGGATGGATCGATCGTGACGCCCTGTGGCGGAACCCACATGCCGTCGCTAAATACGGTGTGCGAAATCCGCCGTCCCGAAGTAAAGTGCGGCACCATCGCCGAAAAGACGCTCGCTCCGGCCACGCCCGAGAGCGCCTTGGACGCCACTCCGCCAAAGGGCGCGCGCGTCATGTCGCGATTGATCAGGTGGACATGGCTCACCTTCTTGTCGGCGTATGTGGCGGTGGCGAAATTGTACACACCCTGCATGGCTGCGGTGTCGAGCGTGCGCTGCCCGGCCATCTGGCGCAGCATGGTCGGCGTCAACGGGCCGTGCGGGATGGGGCGTGCAAAGATGTCGACCGTTTGGGAAGCCGGTCTGTATTTCGTGTCAAGCACGTGAAAATACGTCTGAAGCGGGCCGGATACAAGCGCCTGCGCGTTTTGCAGGGGCGTCCTGCCTGTCGGACCGGCTGTGTATTGCCCGGTGCATCCTGTGACAGACAGGGCGCATGCCGCCGACAACAGGGAGGCGGCAATCAGGGAGACGTGGTATTTCATGCGGGACTTTGCACCTCCGCTCATGGTGTCCGGCTGTTTTTGCACGGACTTGTCCATTAGGATGACAAAGTCAGCCGGCACCTATACGCAAAGGATGAGGGGAGTGTGAATGCAGGCCGCGGTGAATGTCAGGCGTTGTCGCTCGAAGGTTGTGCGGCGCCTTCTTTTTTCGCCACAAACTGTTTGTAGCGGATGAGCATCATGATGCGCCACGGGAGGAGCATGCCAAAGGCGAGGATGAAAAAGACCGCGCCTGTCTGCGGGATTGTCACGTAACGTTCAATGTACGTGTGCAAGGCGATGCGGATGACGAGCAGGGACAGAAGCACGATGATGAACGCGGGGGAGCGCTTCAGGTAAACATCGCCGTTAATCTGTTCCATGCGCGACGACGTGATGAGCGGAATGGAGAACAGGCAGCCGACGAGAAACGCGATGATGCCGTACAAAACAGGGATGCGCATGACGGGAAACGCGAACATCAGGAAGCCTGTGATCATGCCGAGCGGCGGGATCATGATCTTTCTGGCCGACGTCGGATGTTTTGCCGCCCGCAGCCGTATCGCGATGACGGTGAGCGCGCCGACGATAATGACCACCGTACTGGTTACTTGCAGTGTCTGGTTGGAAAAGGTCGGCACAAAGGCCCCCTCCTGTCTTGAAAATGTCTTCTGCTAGTCGCCAGTATCCCTTTGCTCCTGCTCGGACACCGCTATCGCTAAACTCGCGACGAGCAAAGGGATACGGGCGACCCAGCGAACTCTGCCCGTGGCGCTAAACTCGCCGGGCATAGGACAGGGCGTCGGCCCGGCGAACCCTGTCTATGGCGCTAAACTCGCGACAAGCAAAGGGATACTGGCGACCCGACAAACCGACAGCCTGTCATGCTCGTCTCATCATAGCGCAAGCCCGCTAAGGCTTCAATCCGGCGTCGCGGCGGTTTGCCAGGGGAATATCCGCGCGAAAGGGCGCCGCACGCGGGATGGCTCATGTTCTTGGGAATATGGCCATGTTGTGACGTCGCTTGTGGCGTCCGACCATTGTGCTATCATGAGATGAATTAAGGAAAGAAGGTCCACATGCTTGCCTATGAATGATGTTTTTTTGCGCGCGTGCCGCGGTGAACGGACATCCCGCGCTCCGGTGTGGTACATGCGCCAGGCGGGACGCTACCAGCCGGAATATATGCGGATCAGGCAGAAACACGGTCTGCTGGAGATCTGCGAGCAGCCCGACCTGTGTGCGGAAGTGACCCTGATGCCCGTCCGCCAGTTGAACGTGGATGCGGCCATCCTTTTTTCCGACATCATGGTTCCACTCGCACCCATGGGCGTGGATTTTCACCTAGAGAAAGACACCGGTCCCATTCTGGCGCACCCCCTGCGTTCCGCCGGGGACGTGGACCGGATCCGGCCGCTGGAACCGCAGGAGCATCTGCCGCATGTCCTGCAGTCTGTGCGGATTCTGCAGCGCGAACTCGCCGTTCCCTTGATCGGATTCTGCGGGGCTCCCTTTACGTTGGCCAGCTATCTGATTGAGGGGGGGCCTTCGCGTGACCATCTGCGTACCAAGATGCTCATGCTGCGCGAACCGCGGGTGTGGGAGCGGCTGATGGACAAACTGGCGGACATGGCCGTCACCTACCTGCGGGCGCAGATTGCGGCGGGGGCGTCGGCAGTGCAACTGTTTGACAGTTGGGCGGGGAGTCTTGCCACGGAAGACTTTACCCGGTTTGTGTTGCCCGCCGTGCAAAAGGTGTTTCTTGCACTCGCTCCGCTCGACGTGCCCATGATCTATTTTGCGCTGGGCGCCGGCCACCTCTTTCCCCTGCTGCGCTCTTCTGGCGCTACGGTTGTCGGCGTGGACTGGCGCATGCCGCTGACCGACGCGCGCAGGGCTCTTGGACCCGGCGTGGCCGTGCAGGGGAACCTGGAGCCGGCGGCTCTGCTGGGACCGTGGGACGAACTGTGCCGCCGCGCGGCGGCCGTGGTGGAGGAAGGACGGCGAGAGCCCGGTTTTATTTTCAATCTCGGTCACGGGGTGCCGCGCCATGCGGAGGTGGAGACGCTGGAACGCCTGACCCGCTTTGTCCACGAGCACAGCGCCGAACGAGTCGACATTTCCCTGGAAGAGCAGTGATAATCCAAATTTCAGCAGGCGCGCTACAGTGCATTTAGTGTTCGACTAGAACCTTAGACACTAAATATGGGACCATTGCGCCTGCTGCACGGACTTTATCGCTGCTCCCCTGGAAGAGCCTGTTCAAAAAGGGGCCGGGTAAGCAGCGCTGTTCTGTCCCCGAAAGAGGTGATCCGATGATGGCTCCGACACCGCATGTCCTGCTGATGGCGTACGGCA
>JAKACR010000107.1 GCA_021821225.1 Bacillota bacterium
TGGCGAAACCCCGCGCGCGGCGCCAGCTCCGCGCGGCCGCGCGTGGCGCGCACGATGCCCAACACGTCGTGCGCCGTGCTCGAATCGGCGACGGGGTACGCAATGGGGGAAAACTGCACACTGCAGGATGCCGAGATGGTGCATGAAATGTTTGGCGCCGTCGGCACCGCGTACGCCCTTGACGAAGAACAGATGAACGCCGTGACCGGTCTTTCGGGCAGCGGTCCCGCCTACGTCTACTATCTGGTGGAGAGCCTCATCAAGGCCGGCGTGGCCGTGGGACTTGATGAGGACACAGCAGCCGCCCTTGTCGTGCAGACCCTGGTCGGCGCGGCGGCCATGCTGCGCTTTTCCGCACAGCCGCCCGCGGTGTTGCGAGAACGCGTGACATCGCCCGGCGGCACGACCATGGCCGGCATCGCCGCGTTGCAGGAACTGGGTTTCGCCGACGCGCTGCGCGAAGCCGTGACGCGCGCGACAGCGCGCGCCGGGAAGATGGGCGAACAATTGTCACAGGCGCAAAACACGCAGAACAAGTAGCTCCCGCCGACTGCCCCGTGCCCCCGCAACCGCTCGCCCGCCTTGGGGAGCAGTGATAAAGTCCCCCTGTGCAGGCGATCTGCGGGGCTGCTGCCGACGGGGCGTTATTCCATCTCCTTTAACCATTCCCGCGCCAGTGCGGGCAATTCGGCAAGCGAGAGGACGACCGCATCAGGGTACGCCGGGTGATCGGCGGTGAGCATCCCTTCTTGCGCGCGTTCCAGGTACCGGTGCTCCCGCGCGAACTGCGCGGCAAGCCACCCCGCGTCAAACAGCGCCCGCGGCCGCTCCTGCGGATCAAGCGGCGCACAAAAAGCGAAACCAGGCTCCGCTCCCTGGCTGCGGATCACCAGCACCGTGCGGATGCCGGCAAGCCGCGCCGCGGCCACATCCTGCGTCAGCAGATCGCCCACGTGCGCCACCACCGGCAGCCGCAGTTCCGGCGCCGCAAACACGCGCGGATCCGGTTTCGCGCAGCCGATCGTGTCCGGGCCGAGCGTCGCCGCGAAATACCCGCCAAGTCCCATGAGATCAAGTGTCAGCCGCTGGTAGCACGCATACCCGTTGCTCACGGCAAACAGGGAGAACCCGTCGTCAATCAGCGCCGCAAGCGCCGCGGGCGCGTCCGGATAGGGAGGAAACGCACGCAGAGCTTCGCACAGCGGGCCGGCCATGACCTCACACAGCGAGACATCCCACCGAATCCCGCGCAGGGAGGCCACCTTGCGCACGATGTCGTCCCAGTCAAATCCCTCGCGTCGCCTGCCCTGCGCAAAACGCCGCAACTGTTCGGCGCGAAACAGGCTGCGCGCGCCGTCAATCCCCCGTTTCGCGAACGCCTCGTCCAGCCAGGAAAAGACGAAACGGTCGAACGGTGAATCAATCAGCGTACCGTCAAGGTCAAACGTCACGGACCGTTCGGGTTTCCCGCGGTCAGTCATTCGGAACGATGGGGAGAATCAGCGCGGACGGCCGGTTCGTGTCGTGGTAGACCGTCTGGCGGGCAATCCGCGTCACGCTCGTGGTCCCCAGTTCCTCACCAGTATTGGGATTGCGGTCATACTTGGGGAAAGCGCTGGACGATATCTCCAGACGGACAGCATGCCCCTGCAAAAATGTATGTGATGTATACCAGCAATCAATTTCGTACGCGCAGACCTGTCCCGGCTCAACCAGTTCCTGCCGGTGCATGCCGTTTCTAAACCTCGCGCGCACCATCCCGTCCGCGATGCGCTGGGCAAAACCGTTTGGCCATACATCCACGAGCTTCGCCGTAAAATCCGTATCGCGGGCGTCCGTCGCCGCATACAGTTCCACCTTGATCTCCCCCGTGACTTCCAGCGGCTCGGTCAGCACCTCGGAGGTATAGACAAGCACGTCGTCCCGGCGTTCGATCGCGGCGTAATCATCCGGACCACCGATCTGCGTCGAGGTCAGCCCCGTGATGAACGGCACCGGACGAAGCGGGTCATACACATAATGATCGGCCGGTTCGTCCTCCGGGCGGACCGCAGACAGCACGCCGTCGCCGTGCAGGCTGTTGGCCCGCCCCGCACTGTGCAGATAAAACTTGGCGCACGTCGCGCGGGCGGGCGGCCACTCGCGCTCCTCGCGCCAGACGTTGCGCCCCATGACAAAAATGCTCACGGGCGGTTCATGCACAACACCGTTGTCCCGCCCCTTGAGAAAATAATCGAACCAGCGCAGTTCCGCCCCCCGCAGGTCGATCAGCGATTGCGGTCCGAAATCCACTTCGCCGATGCGCTGGCGCGTGTTGACCGCGTGTTCCCACGGCCCCATGATCAGCTTCTGACTGCGCCGCGCACGCTCCGTCGGCGCATGCTTGACCATGCCGGAAAAATTGCGCAGCGTGCCGACCTGCTCGTCGTCATACCAGCCGGAAATGTGCAAGACCGGCAGATCGATCTCTGAAAAGCGGCTCTGGTACGAAATCCGCTGCCAGAACTCATCAATCTGCGTGTGAAGAAATTCTTCCCGCCAGTGGCTCATCGGCCGTCCGGCCGCCTCGTCCATCGTCACGAGCGGCAGGTGCCAGTACACCTTGTCCCAATCGACCGCATTCACGTTTTGCACCACACGGCCGCTGGTCAGGAACAGCCAGGCGAGGTGGTGCGGCGTGGGCACGCCGGTCGGCCACTCGACAAACGGATCGGACGGCGACACGAGGCATACCATCGCGGCCAGATGCGGCGGCTTGTGCAGCGCCGTGAGCCATTGGACGCGTGCCAAGTACGAACCGCCGAGTGTGCCGACCTTGCCCTGGCACCAAGGTTGTTTAGCAACCCACTCGATGACATCGTACCCGTCCTCCCCCTCTCCGAAATAGGGAGCAAACAAGCCGTCCGAATCCCCCCGCCCACGCACGTCGACCGCCACCACAGCGTATCCCCGTTCTGCAAAGTAGCGCGCCTGATCCGCCATCTCGCGCGTGTTCTTTCCATAAGGCGTGCGGATGACGATGGCCGGCACGAGGTCATCATTTTTCGGCCGGTACAGATCGGCGGACAGTGTCACACCGTCGCGCAACGGGATGCGCACATCCCACTGAATACGCACTTGCAACAATGGATCCAATGAAGCGATCCCCCTTTTCCATCCATCGGAGTGTATAATCATTTGGAAAATGTCTTCAAGCTGCTAAAGCGATGGGGAGGAGGTTGCAATATGGCTGCGCACATCATGGAGTCCCGGCTGAACATCATCGTGCGCTCTACAGAGATCGACATCAACGGCCATGTCAACAACGCGAAGTATGTGGAGTACCTTGAGTGGGGACGAGAGGACTTCTATGAGAGCGTCCACCTTCCCTATGAAGCACTCTACGAGCTTGGCGCCGTCACAGTCACCGTGCATCTCGACCTAAACTACCGCAAGGAGGCGAAGCAGAGTGACGAACTGGTCGTGATCACGCGACCGGCGTTCATCGGGCGGACGAGCTTCACGCTGGGCCAGACGATCGTCCGGCCTTGCGACGACTCACTGATCGCCGACGCGGACGTGACTCTCGTGACGATTCACCCGGTATCGCGCCTGAGCGTTCCCGTACCACAGGCATTGCGCCAGCATTTTGGATGAGCGCCGCTCAAAAAGCGAAGTCGTCGGGGTCGGGACCGGTGCGCTGGTCCCTGTTTAACGCATCCACGCGGGACATCTCGTCCGCCGTGAGCACAAAATCGAAGATGCCCGCATTCTCGTGGATGCGAGCGGCCGTAACCGACTTGGGGATGATGATCACCTCATGCTGCAGACTCCAGCGCAGGACGACCTGGGCAGGCGTCCTGCCGTGAGCGCTCGCGATGTCGAGTACGACCGGATTCTGCAGGGCGGCACCGCGCATCAGGGGCGCCCACGCTTCCAGCCGCACGCCGCGCCGGTGACAGTACTCGCGCAGCGGCGCCTGCGACAAAAACGGGTGACACTCGACCTGATTGACCGCGGGTACCACGCTGGAAATGTGTTCGATCTCCTGCAGGTGATGGATCTGGAAATTGCTCACCCCGATGGCGCGAATCAAACCGTCCTCATACAATTTTTCCAGCGCGCGCCACGTTTCGCGGTACTTCTCTTTGACCGGCCAGTGGATCAGGTACAGGTCGACGTAATCGACGCCAAGCCGTTCGCGGCTTTTGGCGAAGGCGTCCAATGTCGCATCGTATCCTTGATCGGAATTCCAGACTTTCGTCGTGAGAAAAATCTCGTCCCGCGCCACTCCGCTGTCGCGGACAGCGCGTCCGACACCCGCCTCGTTGCCGTACAGGGCGGCGGTGTCCACGCTGCGATACCCGAGCGAAAGGGCGAGGCGAACCGCCTGTTCAACCTCCGCGCCTTCCTGGGCCTTGTACACGCCGAGACCGAACCACGGCATCCTGACGCCATTGTTCAACTCTACCGTATCCGCGATATGGTGAACCACTGCATCACAGCCCTTCTTCGGATATCGCGCGGGTTGATTCGTCCGGCCTTGCATACGCGGGCACAGTCGTGCGCCACAGGCCTCCCGATACCCATCATACACCTGCGCAAAGCGATTTTCACTTTGGTTGATCGAGGTTGTTTCACCTATTCCCGGGATCATTTTACGACGCAGAATACAAGCCGACAATAGCGGCGCGGCCATCCTCCCGCCGGAAGGATGGCCGCGCCGCGCGCAATGCCCTGTTATTGCGTGATTTCTCCGCCATGCTGACGCATGCTGTAACGCCAGGCCTGAGAATCATATGCCTGCGTCTGAACGGGCTGCGCGTTTGTCTGCCAGGCCCCGCCCTGCTGCGCAGACCACTGTTGCTGTTGCAGCGGCTGCTGCGCCTGCGGCCGGTTCATTTCCGAAGCTTGCCAGCCTCCCGCCTGCCCGGCGGGGGATGACTGCCACTGGGAAACCGATTGATTCGGCTGTTGCCACTGTTGTGGCTGTCCCTGAGAAGTCCACTGTTGCTGCCACGCCTGGTTGCCCTGCATCCCGGCATGACCGAAGGCGCCGCTTTGCCCCGCAATCTGTATCAATTGCGCAATGGATTGGCGGTGCATCTGGACCGCCTTGTGGACATCCTGGCGGTTGGCCGTATCCGCCGCCGGATACCACCCCTGCCTGCTCATGATCTGATAGCAATCCGCCTGCTCCGCGAGTGTTTCATGAAGCAGGCGCTGCATGGTCTGGCGCACGTTCGGGCAGTTTGCCTCGGTCACCGCTGTCGTGTACTCCCGCGCGCCCTGTTTCAACAAGTCGAGAATCACCTTGAGCATTTCCTGTTCCCGCATGGGAGCGGCCAAAACCATCTGGCCCTGCTGGCCGTGCATTTGCTGTGTTTGCATGTGGGTCATCCTCATCCTCTCGGTATGGTCGTGTGCCAGCCGCCAATCCACCGTTCAGTGCGCCACGGTCTCGTGCTGTTCGAGCAGATGTGTCAGTTCTGTGAACCGCCTCTGATGCTCTCCGATCACATGGCGCAGGAACTGCTGGATATCGGTTTGCGCACTCTGCTGCGTCGCGCCTGCCGCCGTGCGCAGGAGCAGTTCTTCTGTCCCGAGCATGTCATTGATGTAGTTCAATTCCTTCGTCGTCAGTGGCTGCATGGAAATCCTCCCTGTCATTTGAAAAAATTTTCATCAGGCAGTATCATGCGCGAAAATCTCTATCCTATGCACCCGGCGAATTTGCTATGATGTTGCGAGAGTGACTGGCGGAGGGGCGCAAATGGCAAACATCACACGCAAGGTGGCGCAAAGCGCCGCACTCTTGTTCATCAGCGCGGCGATGACGCTCACGTGTTTCGCGCTGCCCGCGCGCATCGAGTTCGCGCTGGCGCAAAGCGCCACTCCGGACCGGCTCGCGCGTGTGGAGGCGACCCTAATCCGGAAGCACATCCGGGAAACGCCGCGGACCACCATCCTCTATCTGAACGGCATCGACGGCGGCGACAACTACTACCGCGTGCGATACCTGCTCTATCCGCTGCAATTTGTGAATTATTGGTCGTGGAAACACCCGAACGCCGGCGGAGAGGTCTGGAATAAACCGCGCTTCGCGACGGAGACCGGATTGCGGGCCGTTCTGTTGCGTCATCGGGTGGACTATCTTGTAGCTTACCGTCAGCCTGCCATGTTGCGGCTGATCGGGCTGCACACCCAGGATTTCCTTCTCTTTCGCGTCAACCGGCACGCACTGCGCAAGAGCGGTTCCCTGAAGGCGGCGCTCCATCTGCTGTTGCGCCGGCGGCTGCCTTGGAAAAAAACCGTTTTGCACGCGCGCAGCGCGTAAGCAGCGCATAATGTGTGTGCCCGAAAAGGGGGGAGTCGCCACTTTGGCCATACCGGGTCTTGTGCTGTGGGCGTTCACCGTCTGGGCGGCGGGCTTCCTGCTGCTTGACGCCACACCGGCCAGATCGCTGCCCGTCAGGGAGAAAGTCGCCGTCGCCTTCGTCGTGGGCGCGGCGGCTCTGCCGCTGCTGTTCTTTCTGCTCAATTGGGCAACTGGTTGGCCCATCATCAGCGAGGGGATCATCGGCGACATCTTTGCCGGAGCGGTTGTGCTGGCCGAGATCGCGCTTCTCGCGCGCCTTGCGCGCGGCCACGTCGCCGCCGCAAGACGGACGCGTCTTCGGCTGCCGCGCCCACGAACCGCGCAGAGCACCGTTTTGACCGTTTTTTTGCTGGGATCTCTGACTGTGTTCTACTACTGGTTGTGGCGCGGCCTGCGCGCGCCGCTCTTCGGCTGGGACGAGTACTCATTCTGGCTGTACGCCGCCAAAGCGCTGCTCGTCCACGGCGGATCGGACAGCGCGATGGCGCACGATGCGTACGCTTCCTATCCGCTAGGCTTTCCTTACCTTGTCGCATGGTACTACCGACTGACAGGCGGTATCTCGATCGCGCGCGCCAAGTGGGTGACGCCCACGGTCACCTCGGCGTTTTTCTGGTCTCTGTACATCGTCTTGCGCCGCTTTCGCGTGCGCCCCGTCCTCGCACTGCTCGGCGTCTGTCTGGCGGCCTGGGGCAGCCAGATGATCCTGTGGTACAATCTGATCGCGTACGGCGAGATGACCTACGTGTGCGTGTACGTCCTGTCTCTCTTGTACGCCGCGTCGTGGCTTGAAAATCGCGAATCCGCACAGCGCAGCGCCGACCTGTTCATGTTCGCGCTGCTGCTTGGCCTGTCTGCCTTCGTCCGGGTGGACGGACTGTACGTCGCCATAATGACGCTGATCCTGTTTGCCATGACAGGCGGGTTCCGACGCATGCGAAAAGAGGGAGGGCCGCTTGCTCTTGCGGTGTTTGTCCTCGTCTTCCCAACCGTCTGCTGGGAGGTGTTCAAATGGGCGCACCACATCCACGCCGGCTGGACTTCGCGTATCACCGTGGCCGAACTTGGCGTGCGCCTGCAACCAGCCTTTCTATGGCATGTGGTGACAGCCGTGTGGCTGACCATGACAGATTTTCGCGTCTATCCGATCATCCTCCTGCTCTTTTTCATCACGGCGATCGCCGCATTTGCCAGGCGCCGCGCGATTCTGTTCCTGGTGCTCACGGCTTACGCGCAGATCGTCTACCTGCTGACCGCTTACCTCAGTGTGTTCTCCGTCTTCGAGGCGCTGCACGCATCCAGTCTCGACCGCTATCTGCTGCGCATCGACCCGATCATCGCCGCAGTGTTCATCATTTGGCTGGGAGCGTCGCACAAGGGGACATCTGATAAACCAAATTCCGACAGCGGCTCAGCCGTCGTGGCCGCGAAAGAGAGCAGGGTCACACTTTCGCCTGCCACGACACGAGCACGACGCCAAACAGAATGACGACAACGCCAAGCCAGCGCACGGGCGTTACCTGTTCGTGAAACACGGCGATCGAGCCAATCAGGGCGAGGATGTATGACAGACTCTGCAGCGGGTACACGACGTTCAACTGGGCGCGGGACAACACGGCAAACCAGATCAGCGTCGCGATCACGTAAAGGCCAAGCCCGGTCCAGATCAGAGGAGACAAAAATACCGCCGGGAGATTTTGCAGCGTCATGGCTCCAATGCGGTTCAGTCCAAGCTTGAACAGCAACTGCCCTGTCACGAGCAGCACGATATTGATCAAAATCAGGATGTATACCAGCATGCAGTTTTTCACCTCGTTGCTATATCGCCCGCGTTTCACCGCAGGCCAGACAGGGAGCGTGTCCATTGATAAACCGCATTTTTCGCTACGATGAACGCCTGGGAATAGAAGTTCCCGCGTTGGAGCGCGAGTGGGAACACCATACGTTGGAAGAACGGAGATCCATTCTTGAACACTGGGAACTGATCCGCGGCAGGATTCCAGACCGCATCGCCCATTTTGAGGAACAGATCGCGCACCTGCAAGAACGCGTTCACACGGAAGAAGACTGGGACGAGACGGTTTCCCTCATGGACCAGATCAGCGATTTCGCGAGCCGCATCGCCGATCTCAACATCCTGAACCGGACCCAGCCGGACGCCGAACTGCACGGCGATCACGAAAAAGAACACCGGTCGCGCGA
>JAKACR010000108.1 GCA_021821225.1 Bacillota bacterium
CGTCGTCCTGTCCAGCAAGGTGCTTCCCATGAAAGAGTGGCTTGGCGAATTGTCCGCCGCGCTCAGCGCGTTTGCGCGCGAACATGAAGATGCTCACGATGCGTTGAAGGAGTTTCTGCTGTAGCGAGGCCGGAGTGCTGCCGATAACTTCCCGGGAGGTGGGTTGGTTTGTTTCGTTTCACGTTCGGGAGGGGAGACCGGTCGCGCGGCGATGACCATCGTTCGCCCTTTAACAGTCCTCCTCCGCCCCGTCTGGATCTTGCCGCGCTGAAGCGGGAAGAGGGAGAGCGCCTGCGCGCATTGCACGACGCGTTGGCAAGCGGTGTGCTGCCGCCCAATGTCGAGCGCCGCTTGCGATCCCAGGCGGGCGGAGAACTGCCGTGGACCAGCGACCTGTCGGTCAACGAGTGGGCCGCCCTGCGCCCCTACCGTCTCAGGCCGCTGGGACAGGTCGTGGGCAGTTGTTTTTATCATGTCGGTTATGTGCCAAACGGCTATGCGGGATTTTATACGCAGAGCCATGAGATGGGAGCACCCACCCGGGCGTTGACGGAGGGAAGGTCGCTGGCGCTCGCGCGCATGGAGCAAGAGGCCCGCGCGCTCGGGGCAAACGCGGTGGTGGGTGTTCATTTGCAGCGCAAGCGGTTCGTGTTTGAGAACGTGGTTTACGAATTCGCCGCGTACGGCACGGCCGTGCGCGTGGAAGGACTGCCGGAGAGCCGGGAGCCACTGCTTTGCACTGTCTCCGGCCAGGATTTCGCCCGTCTGCTTGCGGCAGGCGCGCTGCCTGTGGGCCTTGCCATGGGGGCGTCATTCTATTATCTTCGCACCGACTGGTGGGATACGCGGCAGCAGATGAGCTTCTACAATCAGGAAATGACGCACTTCCAGAGGGGACTGAGCACGGCGCGCCAGTTAGCCGGAAAGAAGCTGCGGCAGGATACGCATCACCTGGGTGCCAAGGGCGTCGTGGGGACGGAAGTGGAATTTGAGGTCGAAAAGGTCTCCGGAGGCGTGACAAATGACAATGAACCCATTGAGGACCACCTGATCATCGTCTTCATGATGGGCACTGCGGTAGAATACATAAGTGATCCGCCGGAACGCGGCGCTTATCACCCTGTGCTGGACATGCGCGACAAAGTGCGGCGTTAGACCCGCATGATCGTCTTCTTCCGTCTCCTGACGAACATGAAAATCCGGGTTGATCAGGCAGACGATCATGCGACGGTAGGGGCGATCGCGCATTTTCAAGATAGACCAGCATGGCGCGGGCGCGCCGCCACCGGCAGGAGACAACTTCAAAATCGGATGGGACAATGAATCGATAAGCGAAGGAGGAGATTTTGTGGCGGATGTCTCGGGAGCGCAGGATTTGCCGAAACACGCACTGGAACGTTTGCAGGGATTGCGCAATGCCAACCACCCCGACGGGGTGTTCACAAGCGATCTGACGGTCAATGAATTCCTGCTGGTGCGCGAAGCCGGCTTTGAACCGATCGGGATGGTGGTCGGCAGTTCGATCTATCATATCGGCTATCAGCAGGCAAATTGGCGTAATAACGAAGAGATGCAGGTGTTGAGCCAGGCGATGTACCACGCCCGCGAACTGGCCATGACGCGGATGGAGGAGGAAGCGCACGCGCTCGGCGCGGACGGCGTCGTGGGCGTCCGTCTCGATGTGGGCCGCTATGAATGGGGCGAGGATCTTGCGGAGTTCATCGCTGTCGGCACGGCGGTGGCGGCGCGCAAACAGGGCAATTTCCACCTGCAAAACGGCATGCCGTTCACAAGCGACCTGACGGGGCAGGATTTTTGGACGCTGCTGCATGCGGGGTACAGGCCGCTTTCGCTGGTGATGGGAAGCTGCGTTTATCACGTCGCCCACCAGTCGTTTCGCCAATACATGCGCACCGTCGGACAGAATTGCGAGATGCCGAATTACACGCAGGCCCTGTACGATGCGCGGGAACTCGCCATGGAGCGCATGCAGATAGAGGCGCATGCGGCGAAAGCGGAGGGGATTGTCGGAGTGCAGTTGCAGGAGAAAAGCCACGGCTGGGGCAGTCACGTCATCGAGTTTTTCGCCGTGGGAACCGCAGTGACTCCCATTTCGGCCGATCATACAATCGAAAAGCCGCAATTGATTCTCTCTTTGAACGACTGACGATGGGCGCAGCCTGGAGGGATGAATGTGGGGATCTTCAAGCGAGTGGCGAAAATCGCGGAGAGCGAGATGAACGATCGCAAGGAGCGCAGGGAGCGCGACGCTGATCCGAATGTACAGGTTGCGGCGCTGTTTCAGCAGATGGTCGGAAAGGTTGCGGAAGTGAAGCGCCTTTTGGGCGAGGTCGCCTTCGCGCACCAGAAGCTGCAGCGCGAGATCGCGAATGTCAAGACCAGGATGGAGGAACTGGAGAACGAGGCCCGGGATGCGCTGGCCCGCGGTGATGAAGAACGCGCCCGCGAATTGCTCGTCAAAAGGCGGCATCAGGCCGACAGGCTGGTGGAGATGGAGGCGCGTGAACGCACTCTTCGCAAACAGCTCGAACACTTGCAGGACTCGTATGATGAATTGCGCGAACAGGCCGATTCGTTTGAAGAGAAGCGCGATGAGTCGCAGGCGCGGATGGCTGCCGCATCGGCAAAGCTCGCGCTGAAAAAGGCGTCGGACGCCGTCTCGTTCGATGTGGACCGGGCGCTTGAGAGCGTAGAGGAACAGGCGCGCATAGCGGAGGCGCGCGCGGAGGTCGCGGAGTCGATCGAGCAGCAGTTGGCGCGTCTGGAGCAGGAAAGCAAGAAAGCGCCCTGAAGTGCTGGCTGGCAGAGGACAGTGACTGGGAGCAGAATCGCATTTTCAAGATCGAACCGGGGAGTACAGCGACTGGAATTTGCCGCCGTACTCCCCGGTTCTCGTTCCCTACGCAGACATGTGTTCCCGGACTCAGGGAGCCTGGTAGTTTCGCTGCGAGAATTGCCCCAGCAGAAAATCGTACGTGTCCTGGTATAAGGATCGCAGGGCGGGGTTGGTGCTGTAGGCCAGCTGGGTCAGAACCTGAGATCCGTCATAATAGGCGTGGACGACCCCGTCTTCGGCGCCGGCGAGAAACTCGGCGACGAGCTGGTTGTAATAGCGCGCCTGTTCCGCTGGGCTTGTGAACACCTGCGGCCCGATTTCCACTTCCATGCCCGTTCCAAAACGCAGCGCCGTGTCGGCCGCGGCGGTCACCCGCGAGATCGGGAGCGAAGGCGTTTCGAAGTAGTTGGATTGCAGGATGACGGAATCAAAGCCGAGCTGTTGCCACGACGTGATGCCGGAGGCGTCGTACAGCGGAATCCAGAACAGTTTCAGTCCGTATGAATGGGTAAGCTTGGACGCCTGCTGGACAAGCTTTGTTTCATTCGGAATCGAGTAGGTCACCTGTTCCGCGTCCCAGTACAGGCCGACAAGCTTCAAGTGTTGAAAGTTCGCCTGTTTCCACGCATTCATGAGGGCGCGCACATACCAGTACATCGCGGCGACGCGGTTGTTGTACGCCTGGTACGTCCCGACGTTTGCGCTGTTGAACGTCAGATTCTGGCTGGTTCCCGGAATGTTGCCCCAGCTCGTTACGCGACTGTTCGGATAGGGGATGGCCAATACGACGTTCACGGTGTTGGCCTGCAGCCCGAATGAGTTCAGTTTGGGCGCGGCCTGTGCGACCGTCTGGTTGAGTGCGGCCAATTGTTGGCCGGGCGCAAACAGGTTCTGCAGGTAGTGCGCCCAACCCCCTTCCGTTCCGAGCAGTGTCCCATAAGGAAGAAACAGAAAACTATCAAACATCCTTCCTTCCACCTGGCCCGATGGACTGATGAACGATACCATCGGCTGAAATTGTTTGGTCGTCCAGGTGCCCTCCGTACCGTATGCGCCGCTGTACACGAGCAGCATGTTGTGGACGCCGGCGGCGGCGGGCGAAGTGTTTTGCAGGAAGCCCGCATAGTTGTTGAAGTTGGCGTCATAAGGCAACTGCACGAGGCTGGGAGTGATCCAGGGTGAGCCCATGATGCGCAGATTGCGCGCGAGCACCCAAACGTCGACGGGGAACTCCAGACGAACGTACTGCGCTTGGACTTTGTCGATGTTCTGCACGTAGGTGTCGTACAGTTTGCCCGCCATGAACGGCGGATAGCTGGAATGCATGATCCCCGCTTGGTGCCAGTCGTATCCGTTCATCGAAACGTCGACGCGGACGGAACTTGGGAACAGGATACTCTGTTGCGTGTTTTCGAAGAACTGAATTGATACCTGGGTGAGCGTTTCCTTCTGACCGAGGTTTACCGTCACAACCCGGCCTCCCTGGCGCAGAAAACCTGTCCAGATGAGGCTGTTTGCCGTCAGGCCGCCCGGCGGGCCGGGGTATTGTTTTTTCTCAAGCTGATGAAACAGCGGATCCGTCGTATCCAGGCTCTCGATGGTGCAGGTTCCCTGATGCGCGAGATTGAATGCCTGATTGAACGGCGTCGCCGGTGTGGTCGCGGCGTTCGCCGGAACGGCGCACGCCGCGATGGTCAACAAAATGACGAAGGCGGTGCGCGCGACGATTCCGTGAAAGGACTCAATGGATTTTTTCATAGAGCCTATTGTAGCAGTCTTCCATGAATATTTCATGACGCTACTTAGCATGGGCGGCGGTTTGTGCTACATTGAACCAAAGCAGGATTCGGGCGCAAGCGGCGTGTCCGGGAACCTATACAGAATAGAGATCGCCGCACGAGAGAGTATACGGGAGTGAAGGACTTTGCTGATCGTCCAGAAATACGGTGGGACCTCCGTCGGTTCCACAGAACGGATCAACGCCGTGGCTGGTCGCGTCTTGCGGACGCTCGCGGCGGGGCATCGCTGCGCCGTTGTGGCCTCGGCCATGGGGCATTCGACTGATGAACTGCTTCGGCTGGCGCACGGTGTGACGCACGAGCCGAATTTGCGCGAATTGGACGCCCTGCTTGCGACAGGCGAGCAGGTGACGACGGCTTTGCTCGCCATGGCGCTGCAGGCAAGGGGTGTCCGCGCCATGTCGTTTGCGGGCTGGCAGGCGGGCATTGCAACGGAACCGCTTCACGGTGCGGCGCGGATTGCCGATATCGCACCCGCGGCCGTGCAGGAATGGCTGGATGACGGCGGGGTTCCCGTGATCGCGGGATTTCAGGGCGTTGCGGGCGGCCATGTGACCACGCTGGGCAGAGGCGGGTCCGATACGACTGCCGTGGCGATGGCAGCCGCGTTGCGGGCCGATGTGTGTGAAATATTTACAGACGTGGACGGTGTCTATACGGCGGATCCGCGGTATGTCGCGGGTGCGCGCAAGCTGTCGGTCGTCAGTTACGACGAGATGCTGGAACTGGCGAACCTGGGATCGCAGGTGCTTCACCCGCGCGCGGTGGAGACGGCCAAGCGGCAGGGGGTGCATCTGGTGGTGCGCTCCAGTTTTTCAGATGACGAGGGAACGGTGATCAGGGATATGGGGACGATGGAAGGACTGCGCGTGGTGACGGGGCTGGCCACCGAGCGGGAGGTCGCGCAGATCGCGCTTGTGGGCATGCCGATGGGCGAACACCGCCTGGCGGCTGTTTTCTCGGCCCTTGCGGCGCAGCAGGTAAACGTGGATGTCATTGTGCAGAGTGTGGTGCGCGACAATGAGGTCGACGTGTCCTTCACCGTCCAGGAGGTGGACGCAAAGCGGGCGATCCGGACATGCGAGGCGCTCGCTGAGGTGGTATCGTACAGGCAATTGTTGCATGAAACCGGCCTTTCTAAAATCTCCATTGTCGGGGCGGGCATGATCAGCAACCCGGGCGTGGCGGCGCAGATGTTCAGCGCGCTGGAAGAGGCGGGGGCGGACGTGAAGATGGTGAGCACGTCCGAGATCAAGGTGTCGTGCGTGATCGACAGCCGCCATCTGAAGGCGGCTCAGGACAGCGTGCACCGCTCGTTCGAACTGGACAAACCGGACGGTTGAGCGAGTCTTCCAGAACGGAACCGCAACATCCGCGACCCGACGATCCACCGCCGGGGCTCTGCCAGGACCTGCCGAGAGGCTGCCGAGGGTTCGCACGTGGGGCTGGTCCAAGGGGAACAGTGATAAAGTTCCCGTCTATCACTGTTCCCCAAAGCGTCGGCATCAGGGACTGGATGGGCCGCCTGACGGCCAGGAAGCGATCGCCTGCCAGAATTGGGCGTTTTCCGCTCCGAGATGCCAGACGGCAAAGCCTCCGAGCCCGTACATCCCGGCGAGATGGACGAGTTCCCCGAGACTTTGCCCATTTTCAAACCACACGGTGTGCGTGACGCCGTTCGCGCTGTAGGAGAATGTCGGTGACTGTGACGCGGCGTCCAGCGTGACGGTTGCGCCGTGTCGCGCCGCCAGTTGCTGCGCCTGGCTCATGCTCACCTCCACCGCGCCCGCGCTGGACCAGTCGTACCCGTAGTCCGCCAGTCCGAGCAGAATTTTCTGCCGCGGAATCAATTGCAGGGCGTATTGGACGGTGCGCGTCACATTGGACAGCGTGGCGATCGGGCCGGACTTGCTGGCGGGCGTGTGCTCGTCGTACGTGATCAGCATGGCGAGATTCGCCGCCTGTCCGAGCGCGCGGTAGTTGTACGGGCTCTGTCCGCCGGCGCTGCTCGACTGCTCGGGCAGGCAGACCATGGTGAGCATGTGCAGCGGTGTCAGAGCCGCCCGCAGGGCCGTTACAAAAGAGACGAGCGGTTGTCTGTCGCTTGGCGCGACATCTTCAAAATCGACCGTCACACCGCCCAGTTGTTCTTTTTTCGCGACCGCCGCAACCTCCTGGACGAGCCCCGCCGCCGTCTGCGGGTTGGTCAGCATGCGGTTGACGATGGCCGGATCGGCCCTGTCCGTCACATTGTTGTAGTTGGCCAGCACGAGAAACGGCTTGATCCCGGCCGTTCGCGCCGCAGCCATCTCCATTTGCACTCCGGCGCCGGCCGACGCCGCGGTCAGGATGTACCTGGTGTGGTCCATCTGTTCCCGCATGCGCGCGGCGCCGGCAGGGAAATCGGCGATGAACGGGTAGTCGGTGAAACCGAGCGCGGTGATCTGTTTCGCGTGCGCCGCAATGTCGGCGACCTGCATGGCGGAAGACGGCTGGTTGGTGGTGAACAGGTAGACAAATGGGGCGGCGGCCGGTTTGGGGGCGCTTGGCGACAGCCACGTTGCGGGTTGCGGCGGGTGCGCCATGACGGTGTTCGCCCGCGCGACCAACTGGCCCATCTGTGCGCGGGAAACGGGTGCAAATGGGGCGAATTTCTCCGGACTTGCCGTGGTCATGAGCCGCAGGGCGAGGATGCTGTCGACGTACATGACATCGTTTACGGGGACGCCCTGCATGTCGCGAAGCGGGAACGGCTGGATGTAGTCGTAGCGGTTGACGCCGTACAGACGGGCCAGCAACAGGGCTACGAACAGTCGCGTTGCAGGCTGCCGGTAAGACGGGATGGCCAGATTGCGCAGGAAGCCGCGCGCGGCGGCAAAGGCGATGTAGGAAGCGACGGAGGGAGATGGTTTCTGGCCGTCGGCGGCGACCGGCACCGACGCGCCTGCTGTTGCGAGATTTCCGCGGTACGACAGTGCCATGGCGATCGCGTCCTGGTAGGAAATTGGCGTACTTGGCTCATACGAAGCGTCCACCGCGTCGGGAGGCAGCGCGGCGAGCATCTTGGCGGCGGACGCGGCGAGCGCGCCCGTGGCGCGGCCGCGCATCTGCAGCAGCGCCGTGCGGGCTGGCGCGAATTGGCGGACGGCGCTGTTGGCGTAACAGTTCGCGAGGCCCCAGAGTGCTTCCGGACTCTTCGGGGCGAGTTGCAGTTGCCGGGAGAATGCCGTTTCCGCCGCAGTAAACTGGTGATGCTGGTAATAACCCCACCCGATGACGTTCCATACGGTGTCATCCAGCGGATCAAGCTTTGCGGCCTGCAGAAGGAGGGGCAGCGCCGCCTTGAAGTTTGTCACGGCGAGCACGGCGCCCTCGCTGTAAAGCGGCGGTTCCCACTGCGGAGCGAGGCGGACCGCCGCGGCAAAATCTTTTAGGGCGAGCGCCGGGTTGCTCCGGCGCACCGCCATCCCTTCCTGGTACAGGCGCGCGGCGGCGGGGGAAACGGCTGTCGCCGCGACCGCGGGTGCGATGGGCGCCACTGGGCACAGGGCAACCAGAGCGGCCAACAGGCGTCTTTGCAGGCGTCCGGAACGGCGTGTCGGATTTTGGCGCAAAACAGTCATGGAATACCTACCCTTCATGTCGGATGAAATGCGTACGAAATGACTTGCGAATAAAACGGCGAATGAAGACAAAATGGAAACTGCCCGCTGACGAACGCATTATCAGTAGGATACAATGGTGCCGGGAACCTAATCAAGATGACCAGGGGGAGTCGTGTACGTACCGCGATCTCACAGCATGGACAGATCTGATCTCTCGGCGGGAATTGTCGAGTCGTGAACTGGCG